>NZ_JBEWZI010000009.1:0-166382 GCF_040566545.1 Uliginosibacterium flavum | reverse complement strand
GACTAAACTAAGGGGTTATTCTGGGCGCGGGAGATGCGCCGAATTATGCTGGTGGACTTGTGTTGAATGGGGTGGCCACTAAGTCCATCATAAGATGCGAGGAAAATTGAACTTTCGATTTTTGCCATATGACAATGATCGGACACGCTACTCCCCTTGTACTTCGCTCTGATTACGCTACGAGTATTCTGAAACTGATTACGCTCGTAATCGATAGAGTTGCTTTCTGCGGGATATCCGATTACCCATAATTCTTCGTCAACGGTCAGTTTCTCCGCAGGGAGAGAACCGTTTTTAATATCTTGCGCGACTAGTTGTGCGTCGCCGAACTCGTCGAATTCGTCAATATTTATTCGAAGTGCAAAAATGTCTTTGTGTTCCTCGTCTTCAGAAATTTCAGTTTTTACTGTGTACTGCTCATTAAATGGCAGAGATATTTTTGAATTTTCAGAAGGAAAGATGCGAAGAGTTTGTGCAGAGCCGCCCATGGCGGTAATTACATGGGACGCAGTAAGCCAATAATAGTTATTCGAGGTCGCAAGAAGAACAGAGGATCCCTTTCCCCAATACGGGAAATCGATATCGCCGTTACCGAAAATAACTGGACGAGCAGTTTCCTCAAAGCGGTTCATGCGACGACTCCAAAAAATGTAATGGACTATTCTTCAAATTTTATGCATACAGTGTAGCCCGCATACTCGGGCACGACGCGTAGGGCGTCAATGAGCAAAGTGAATTGCGCCGCATGTTTTCTCGTCTATGCAGGAAGAATTCAGAACGGTCGATCTTCTGCCTGAAGAGCCGCCCCCAGTCCGCCTGTGCAGCCACCCTGCCGCTAGATCCAAGCCCCGCGCGGCTCTCTGGCACATGCTTCGAAATACGGGTTGTGGGTGATTTGCCAGGCGGTGCAATTCGCTGCGCTTCATTGGCACCCTACAAAACGCTCAAGCCATCAGCATCTTCAGAATCAATCCAAACAACGCGCAGCCAATGATGACGTGGATGACATTGCGCTTGTAGCGGAACAAGGCCAGCGCGGCGGCGATGGCGATGGCGGTGGCGATCCAGTCGATGGGCGCGTCAAAGCCCTTGGGCCACAGCACGTGGTAGCCGAAGAACAGCGCCAGATTCAGGATCACGCCGACCACGGCGGCGGTGATGGCGGTGAGCGGGGCGGTGAATTTCAGATCCTTGTGGGTGGTTTCGATCAGCGGCCCGCCGGCCAGGATGAAGATGAAAGAGGGCAGGAAGGTGAACCAGGTGACCAGTGTGGCGGCTACGGCGCCGGCCAGAAACAGGCTGTCCGGCCCGAGCACGGCTTTCTGATAGCCGCCGACAAAGGCGACGAAGGCCACGACCATGATCAGCGGGCCCGGTGTGGTTTCGCCCAGCGCCAGGCCATCGACCATCTGCGGGGCGGAGAGCCAGCCGTAATGCCCTACGGCGCCCTGATACACATAGGGCAGCACGGCGTAGGCGCCGCCGAAGGTGAGCAGGGCCGCCTTGGTGAAGAACCAGCCCATCTGCGTCAGGGTGTGATCCCAGCCGAGGCCGCCGACGAGCAATCCCATTGGAATTGCCCAGAGCAGCGCGCCGATGAGGGCAACGCGGGCCAGCCGCGACCATTTGAAGCGGGCATGTTCGGGTGTGGGCGTGTCATCGTCGATCACGGCCGGGCCAAAGGATGGGCTGGCCTTGCCGTGGCCGCCACCGACCTGGAATTTATCCGGCGCCAGGCGCCCGCCAATGGCGCCGATCAACGCGGCGGCGACGACGATGGCAGGGAAGGGCAGGTTCAGCGCAAAGATCGCCACGAAGGACGCCGCAGCAATCGCCCACAGCAGGCTGTTCTTCAAGGCGCGGGTGCCGATGCGGTGCGCCGCCTGCACGACGATGGCGGTCACCGCCGGCTTGATGCCGTAGAACAGCCCGGCGATCAGCGTGGTCTCGCCAAACGCGATGTACAGCCAGGACAGTGCAATCAGGATGAACAGTGAGGGCAGCACAAAGAGCACGCCAGCGGCGATGCCGCCCCATGTGCGATGCATCAGCCAGCCGATGTAGGTAGCCAGCTGCTGCGCCTCCGGCCCGGGCAGAACCATGCAGTAGTTCAGTGCGTGGAGGAAACGGCCTTCCGAAATCCATCGCCGCCGCTCGACCAGCTCCTGATGCATGATGGATATCTGCCCGGCCGGGCCGCCGAAGCTGATGAAGCCGAGTTTGAGCCAGAACAGGAAGGCCGCGCGGAAGCTGATGGGGGCGGGGGCTGTGCGGGTGTCGGGCGTCGAGGTTTCGGGGGCGCTCATGGCGGGCTTCTCTGGTCGGGTTTGCTGGCCGGCCTCTGTGTGCCGTTTGGTGATTATGCGGCAGGTGCGTCAATTTGATCGTTCCCATGCTCCGCGTGGGAAGGTCGTGCTGGACGCTCCTGCGTCCGGTTTTTTTACGGGTGCGGCGAGCAGCGAAAACCTGGCGCGGAGCGCCGATAGAGGCGTTTCCACGCAGAGCGTGGGAACGATCTGGAATGTTCGGGCCCGCGACTTGCGACTTGCGATTTTATGGATGGCTGTACAGCCGCACCCCGCTTGCCTCTGCAACATGCCACCCGGCAGACTGAATGTTGGCGCGGCTCTTCAAGCATGCCTCACTCAGCCTCTCAGCTCTCATTGCTCGGCACTTCGCCGCTGTGCGGCGGTACATCAGAACGGTAAACGTCTGCGCGGTTTGTCGGCGGGCTTCTCAGGCTCGGCAGGCGCTTCAGCTTTTACCGGTTTGCGTGGCAGGTTCATTTCAGCGCGCGCAAACCGGACTTTGCCTTCCATCACGCAGCCGCGCATGCCCGGCTCGCACACGGCGCCCAGCACTTTCTGGCAGACGCCATTCAGGTCATGCGGGCAACCCCAGGCGCCACTCATGATTTCGAGTCCAAGCCAATCCTGCCTTTGTCGACGTCGGCTTGCCGTGCAGGTGCACTGTTCTGCGCCTTGTCTTCGCGGCAGGCTTGGCTTGGCACTGAAATCACTTGCCCCAGCTGTCTTTCAACGTAGTGGTGCGATTGAACACGAGTTTGCCGGCGCCGTGATCCTTGCTGTCGGCCACGAAATAGCCATGGCGTTCGAACTGGAAGTTGCTGCCGGCGGCGGCACTGGCCAGGCCCGGTTCGACCCAGCCTTGCACGACTTTCTTGGCATTCGGGTTGAGCACTTCGAGGAAGTCGCGGCCGCCCGCATCGGGGTGCGCTTCGGTGAACAGGCGGTCAAACAGGCGGATTTCGGCCGGCGCGCCTTGCGTGGCGGAGACCCAGGTGAGCACGCCCTTGACCTTGACGCTGTCGGCGCCTGGCGTGCCGCTCTTGGTGTCCGGCACGATCTCGGCGAGGACGGCGCTGATCTTGCCATCGGCGTCTTTCTCGCAGCCCGTGCAGCGGATGACGTAGCCGTATTTCAGGCGAGCCATGCTGCCGGCAACCTCCACTCCGGCTGCATCGCTGCGCGGCGGGCTCAGGCGGTGATAGCCCTTGGGCGGCACTTCCATGAAATCTTCGCGCTCGATCCAGACTTCGCCGGTGAGGTTGAACTGGCGGCGGCCCATGTCTTCGTGGTGCGGGTGCACCGGGGCAGAGCAGGGCTCGGCGTGATCGGCGCCGAACAGCGCATCCCAGTTGGTGAGCTTGAGTTTGAGCGGGTCGAGCACAGCCATGGCACGCGCTGCTTTTTCGTCCAGATCGTCGCGCAGCGCGCCTTCGAGGATCGAGTAGTCGATCCAGCTGTCGCCCTTGGATACACCGATGCGATCGCAGAACAGGTGGATCGCGCCGGCACTGTAGCCACGGCGGCGCAGGCCGACGATGGTGGGCATGCGCGGATCGTCCCAGCCATCGACGTGTTTTTCGGTCACGAGCTGCATCAGCTTGCGTTTGCTGGTGATCACGTAGGTCAGGTTCAGACGCGCGAATTCGTACTGGTGTGGCAGCGGATCGGCAAACATGCCGGCGTCACGCAGCTGGCCCAGCAGCCAGTCGTAGAAGGGGCGCTGATCTTCGAATTCCAGCGTGCAGATCGAGTGCGTGATGCGTTCCAGTGCGTCTTCGATCGGATGCGCAAAGGTGTACATCGGGTAGATGCACCACTTGTTGCCAGTGTTGTGGTGCTCGGCAAAGCGGATGCGGTAGATCGCCGGGTCGCGCAGATTGATGTTGGGCGAGCCCATGTCGATCTTGGCGCGCAGGATCATGCTGCCTTCCTGATGCTTGCCGTCCTTCATCTCGCGGAACAGGCGCAGGTTTTCCTCGGCCGTGCGGTCGCGCCAGGGCGAGTTCTTGCCGGCTTCGGTCAGGGTGCCGCGATTGGCGCGCATCTCGTCGGGCGTCTGCTGGTCGACGTAGGCGTGGCCGCCTTCGATCAGCAGTTCGGCGGCGTGGTACATGAAGTCGAAATAGTCGCTGGCCTGATACTGGTGCGAGGTGCCATTGGCATCCCACGAGAAACCCAGCCACTGGATCGCGTCGAGGATGGAGTTGACGTACTCCAGATCCTCTTTCTCGGGATTGGTGTCGTCAAAACGCATGTGGCATACGCCGCCGTATTCGCGGGCGAGGCCGAAATTCAGGCAGATCGACTTGGCATGACCCACGTGCAGATAGCCATTCGGCTCGGGCGGGAAACGCGTGCGGATCTTCGCCGGGTCGGGCTGGCCGGCGGCATGCAGGCTGGCTTCGCCGGGCACGCCGGCCCAGTTGCGCGTGGCGAACTTGTTCGCGGCCAGATCGGCCTCGATGATGTTCTTGAGGAAGTTGGTGGTTTGCGCTGCGCCAGGGGCAGCGTTCTTGTCAGGTGCGCTCACGTGATTCGGTCCCGAAGATGTTGCGGTGGGAAACTTGATGAAAATCGTCGAAGACGATCGTCAATGAGTTTCGCAAAGCAGCATTCTACCGTCTGGCGTGAGGCCTTGGCGTCCGGACGTCTAGTGGCAATACGCGCGGATATCGTTTTGCGCAATATCCCGGTCATTCTGGTCGGTCTTGCTATGCATGCGCTGGATCGCGCCGCTGAGGATATCCCGGGCGAAGTTGCAACGTGACTCATCGGTGTCGCCGACCCTGGCGCCCGAGAGCGACTTGGGGCGTTTATCCACCGGCGGCTTGGCCATTTCGTCGGCCTGCTTTTGCGCCTGACGTTGCTGCAGCAGCCTTTCCTGCTCTTGCCAGGAGAGCGAGGGCTGGTTGCTTGCTTGTGTCGTTTTTTTGACCTTCAGTTCGACCACGTCAGTCTTGCCGGCGTCTTCCTTTCTCTCTGAATAATGCGTTTTGCCGTTCGCATCGACCCATTTATAGATTTCTGCATGGACGGCGGGCGAGACCAGCAACAGGGCCAGACAGGCGCTGATCAGGGGGTGATTGAGGCGTGAGATTTTCATGGCAAGGTGCATGTCTTCTGGAAGCGGGCGGCTTCGACAGCATGGATCTTAACCCCTTTGACATGTAGCGAAATGCTGGCGGACAAGCTTATGCCCGAATTGTCCGCCCGCAGGTTTTGTAACTCAGCCGATCAGTTGTTCTGCGGGCACATAGGCATGGCTCAAGGCAGCGGCAACTTCGGCACAAGTGACCTTGCCCGCGCAGACGTTCAGGCCGTTGCGCAGGTGTACGTCATCCCGCAGGGCGGTTTGCCAGCCCTTGTCGGCCAAGGTGATCACGAAGGGCAGGGTGGCGGCGTTGAGTGCATCGGTGGCGGTGCGGGCCACGGCGCCGGGCATGTTGGCCACGCAGTAATGCACGATGCCGTCGACGATATAAGTGGGCGAGGCGTGGGTGGTGGCGTGGGAGGTTTCGCAGCAGCCGCCCTGATCGATAGCGACATCGACGATCACGCTGCCAGCCTGCATGCCGGCGAGCATGGTGCGGGTAATCAGTTTGGGCGCAGCGGCGCCGGGCACCAGCACGGCGCCGATGACCAGATCGGCGGCGTGGACGGCCTGGGTGATGCTGGCCTGATTGGCGTGCACGGTCTTGACGCGCGCACCGAATTGCGCGGCGAGCCGGCGCAGCACGGTCGGCGAGCGATCCAGCACGGTCACGTCTGCCCCCATGCCTGCAGCGATCAGCGCGGCGCCGCTTCCCACCATGCCCCCGCCAAGAATGGCTACCCGCGCGGGTGCCACGCCGGGCACTCCGGAGAGCAAGATCCCGCGCCCGCCTTGGGCGGTCTCCAGACAATGCGCGCCGGCCTGCACGCTCATGCGCCCGGCCACTTCCGACATCGGGGCGAGCAGCGGCAGGCTGCCATCGGCGGCCGTGACGGTCTCGTAGGCAATGCAGATGGCGCCGCTGGCGATCAGATCGCGCGCCTGTTCCGGATCGGGCGCCAGATGCAGATAGGTGAACAGGATCTGGCCGCCTCGCAACAGGGCGCGCTCGGCCGCTTGCGGCTCTTTTACTTTGACGATCAGTTCGGCGCGGGCGAAGACTTCGGCGGCCGTGTCCACGATCACGCCACCGGCGGTACGGTAGGCCTCGTCGCTGGCGCCGATGCCGGCGCCGGCTAATGTCTCGATCAGCACGCTGTGGCCACCTGCGCACAGTTCGCCCACCGAAGCTGGGGTGAGGCCGACGCGGTATTCGTGATTCTTGATCTCTTTGGGAACGCCGATCAGCATGGCTGGGCTCCTTGTGCAGTAAATGCTTGTAACGGCAGTGGAGCGATGGCTCTGAACGGTGGCGTCGATGTTGCGCAGCAGGGATAATCCGGCTTCCCTCTCCCCCAGCCCCTCTCCCCCGAGGGGCGAGGGGAGCGACCAGAAGCCGCTGTGCGGCTTTTTTAACGAGGCTGCAAAGCCTGGAGCAGATTTTGGCAGCAGAAAACAGCATCAAGCAGGAAACGTCCTATCGTGTGCTCGGGGCGATCAGCGTCTCGCACTTCCTGAACGACATGATGCAATCGCTGATTCTGGCGATGTATCCGATACTCAAAGGTGGCTTCAATCTGAGTTTCGCGCAGATCGGCTTGATCACCTTCACCTTTCAGGCGACTGCGTCGCTGCTGCAGCCGCTGGTGGGGATGTATACCGACAAGCATCCGAAGCCGTATTCGCTGATGTTCGGCATGTGCTGCACGCTGGTGGGTTTGCTGCTGCTGGCCACCGCCACGAATTACCCGATGCTCTTGTGCGCGGCTGCGCTGGTCGGCACGGGCTCGTCGATCTTTCATCCGGAGTCTTCGCGTGTGGCGCGCATGGCCTCGGGTGGCAAATTCGGTCTGGCGCAGTCGGTGTTTCAGGTGGGCGGTAATGCCGGCACGGCGATGGGGCCGCTGCTGACTGCGCTGATCGTGATACCGAACGGCCGCGGCAGCGTGGCCTGGTTCTCGCTGGCGGCGCTGCTGGCGATTGCGGTGTTGTGGAAGGTCGGGCAATGGTATGCGCATCAGCAGGCGATCGGGCATTTCAAGGCCAAATTGCGCCAGGGCGCGGTGGATACGGGCTTGTCGCGTGGCAAAGTGGTCGTCTCCATCGGCATCCTGCTGACCCTGATTTTTTCCAAATATTTCTATCTGTCCAGCCTGTCGAGCTATTTCACGTTTTACCTGATGGAGAAATTCCAGCTCTCGCCGCAGTCTGCACAGCTGCACCTGTTCGTGTTCCTGTTCGCGGTGGCGCTGGGCACCATCATTGGCGGGCCGGTGGGTGATCGCATCGGGCGCAAGCGCGTGATCTGGGTGTCGATTCTGGGTGTGGCGCCGTTTACGCTGATCCTGCCGCATGTGGGCCTGACGGCGACCACGGTGCTGAGCTTTGTTGTCGGCCTGATCCTCGCCTCGGCCTTCTCGGCGATCATCGTGTATGCGCAGGAATTGTTGCCGGGGCGGGTCGGGATGGTCGCCGGCCTGTTCTTCGGCTTCTCGTTCGGCATGGGCGCGATTGGCGCTGCGCTGCTCGGTAAGCTGGCGGATCTGCGCGGCATCGAGTATGTGTATCAGGTCTGCGCTTTCCTGCCGCTGCTGGGCCTGCTGACGGTGTTCCTGCCGGATGTGAGGCGCAAGACTGCCTGAAGAGCCGCGTCGGCCTTGCCTCTTCGGACTGCCTGTCCGTACATTCAGGCAGGGTGCGGCTGAGCGGGCTGGGTGGCTGAAAAACCTTACCGGGAGCTGTTATTCGAGGTGGATTCTTTTACGACTAAAGTCTTGTGTTGCAGTGCACCATCGGGCACACTTGAGCCGTCTCTTCATGCATCAAGCCGATCATGTTCAAACATCGTGAATCCGCACCGCGTCTGAGTCTGGCCCTGCAAGGCGGCGGCGCGCATGGCGCTTTCACCTGGGGCGTGCTGGACGCGCTGCTGGAAGACGGGCGTTTCGAGTTCGACGGGATCAGCGGCACCAGTGCCGGGGCGATGAACGCGCTGGCGCTGGCCAATGGCTGGTTGAAAGGCGGGGCGGAGGGCGCGCGGGAATGTCTGGCAGCCTTTTGGAACGGCGTGGCCCTGATGAGCCATTCCGAGCTGGCCTCGCCAGTGATGGATGCCTCGGCAGTGGCGCCGGGGACGGCCTGGATGATGCAGCTGACGCGCTGGTTTTCACCCTACCAGCTCAATCCACTGGATTTGAATCCGCTGCGCGATCTGGTGGTGGAGCTGTTCGATTTCGAGCGTCTGCGCACCGAGTCGACTTTCCAGTTGTTCGTGGCCGCCACGCATGCCAACAGCGGCCATCTGAAGCTGTTCCGTAATGCCGATCTGAGTGCCGACGCCTTGCTCGCCTCGGCCTGCCTGCCGACAGTGCATCATGCCATCATGATTGACGGCGAGCCTTACTGGGATGGCGGCTACGCGGCCAATCCGGCGGTGTTTCCGCTGTTCCGTTATTGCGACAGCCGCGACATCCTGCTGGTGCTGCTCGCGCCGCTGGAGCACGAGCGCACCCCGCGCGGGGCCGAGGAAATCCAGCAGCGCACGCTGGAGCTGGGTTTCAACAATGCCTTCCTGCGTGAAATGCGTCTGTTTGTGGCGATGCGCGACATGGCCGAGGAGAGTGGTTGGCTCAGCGGCACGCTGGAGCAACGCCTGCGCGGCGCGCGCTTTCATATGATTGAGGGTGAAGAGGCGCTGGGCAGTCTGGCCGCGACAACCAAGATCGTGGCCAATCAGGCCTTCCTGCACCGTTTGCGCGATGCCGGCCGGGCCAACGCCAAGCGCTGGCTGGCGGCGCATGCGCTGGCTGTGGGGCATCGGCCCAGTGTGGATATCCAGAAACTGTTTTTGCCGAACTGAGCGGGGTGTGCTGAAGAGCCGCGTCAGTCGGGCTTCTTCAGGCATGCTTGCTCAAGAGTCAAGCGGGGTGCGGCTCTTCAGGCTTTCAGATCTTCAGGCGTTCGATCAGGGCGGATTCCAGCTGCACGGTCTTGGCGGTATTGCTCAGGTTCGGGCTGCTGACGAGGAAGGTGTCTTCGGCACGCTCGCCCAGGGTGGCAATCTTGGCGGTGTGCAGGTTGATGCCATGTTCGGCCAGCGTTTGCGCCACGGCGAAGAGCAGGCCTGGCCGATCCGCCGCAACAATCGACAGGATGAAATGCTGACCGGCTTCGTCCGGTTGGAGCGTGACCGAGGGCGCAATCGGAAAGTGTTTGAGCTGGCGTGAAACGCGGCCGCTGGCGGGAACGTCGATGGGGCTTTCACTGCTCAGTTTGTCGGTCAAGCCGTGTTCGATCAGGCTGACCATGTCGCGATAGTTGCCGTTGGCATTCGGATCCATCACGACGAAGCTGTCCAGCGCGTAGCCGTGGCCGGTGGTGTGGATCTTGGCATCGAGAATGCTGTAGCCGATGCGCGCGAAGTAGCCGCACAGACGCACGAAAAGCTCGCGCTGATCGCGTGTGTAGACCATCACCTGAATGCCGGTGTCGACCTGACTCGGGCGGGCTTTGACGACCGGCGTTTCGCTGCGCGGGCAGTGGTAGAGCATGCGCGTATGCCAGGCGATTTCGTCGGCGTCGTGGCGCAGGAAGTAGAGGGTGTCCAGCTCCTTCCAGAACGGCGTTTCGGTGTCCGGGCGCAAACCGAAGAAACGCAATTTCTGGCGAGCCACTTCCTGGCGTTCGGAAATTCCCAGCACCTGATCGGGTGTATTGCCGCGCAGCAGCTGGCGCGTGGCGAGAAACAGCTCCTCCAGCAGCTTGGCCTTCCAGCCATTCCAGACCTTGGGACTGGTGCCGCGAATGTCGGCGTGGGTCAGGATGTAGAGCGCGGTCAGGCGGCGTTCGGTCTTGACCAGAGCGGCAAATTTGCGGATGACGTCCGGGTTTGACAGATCCTGTTTCTGGGCGACCTGCGACATGGTCAGGTGGTGTTCGACCAGCCATACGACTAGATCGCTGTCCTCTTTCATGAGGCCGTGGTCGCGGCAGAAACGCCGGGTGTCGGCCATGCCCAGTGTTGAGTGATCGCCCCCCCGGCCCTTGGCGATGTCATGAAACAGGGCCGCGATGAAGATCAGCCAGAAACGGTCGAATTCGTTGGCCAGGCGGGTGATCAGCGGGTATTCGTGGGCGTGTTCTTCCATCACGAAGCGGCGCACGTTGCGCAGCACTTGCAGGATGTGCTGATCGACGGTGTAGGCGTGAAACAGGTCGTGCTGCATCTGGCCGACGATGCGGCCGAAGTTCGGCAGGTAGGTGCCGAGGATGCTGTACTGGTTCAGGCGGCGGAATTCGTGGGTCTGGCCGCGCGGCTCCTGCAGCAGGCGCAGGAACAGGGCGCGATTGGCCGGGTCGCGGCGAAACGCCGGGGTGATCAGCTTGCGGGCATGCCACAGGGCGCGCAGGGTGCGCACGGTCATGCCCTTGAGTTCGGCGTGCTGCTCCATGAGCAGGAAGGCTTCGAGGATGGCGCTGGGGCTGCGCTCGAAGACCTGATCGTCAACGATGTCCAACTGATCTCCGATGCTGTGGAAGCGCTCGTTGATCGGCTGGGCCTGATAGGCCGCCAGAGGCAAGTATTGCGCGCCCAGATTCTGCAGCAGGATGGTGTTGAGCTGGGTAACCTTCTTTGCTGCCAGATAGTAGCGCTGCATCATCGCTTCCGAGGCGCGGCGGGCCTTGGTGGGCTTGACCGCGAAGGCTTTGGCGAGGGCTTCCTGATGGTCGAAAATCAGGCGATCTTCACGCCGCCCGGCGATGTAATGCAGACGGATGCGGATCTGCTGCAAGGTGCGTTCGTTGCTGCGCAGGGCGCGGACTTCTTCGGGCGTGATCAGGCCGTGGCGTGCCAGATCGCTCCAGCGCGTGCCGAGTCCCGAGGCGAGCGCAATCCAGATGATGTTCTGCAGGTCGCGCAGGCCGCCGGGGCCTTCTTTGCAGTTGGGTTCGACGGCGTAAGGCGTCTGGTTGAAGCGGTTGTAGCGCTGCTCCTGCTCGGCGCGCTTGGCGTGGAAAAAGGCTTCCGGATCGAGGCAGGCCGTGGTGCCGGCAATGAAGCGACGATATAGCGGCGCGCTGCCGGTGAGGCGGCGCGATTCCAGCATGTTGGTCTGGATCGTGACGTCGCGCGCAGCCTCTTCCACACAGGCTTCGACGGTGCGCACGCTGTGGCCGATATCCAGACCCAGATCCCAGAGCTGGCCGATGAAATGCTGGATGTGCTCGCCTTGTTCCGGCGACGGCTCCTCGTTCAGCAGTACCAGCAGGTCGATGTCCGAGTAAGGATAGAGCTCGCCCCGGCCATAGCCGCCGACTGCAATCAGCGCGGTGTCGTCGGGGAAGCCGGCGTTCTGCCAGAGCTCGGCCAGCACGCCGTCTACCAATCGGGTGCGGCCTTGCAGCAGGCGGCTCGGACTGGCGTGGGCTTCATATTCCGCTCGCAAGTTGCGCTGGCCTTCTTGCAGGCGACTGCGCAAGGCGTCGAAGCTCGCGCGGCTGGCGTCGGTGGGGTGATTCACGGTTTAGCCAATCGGCGGATAGGTCGGGATGATGATGGGTTTGCCGGCGAACCAGTCCGGCGCTGCGGGCGCGCCGGCCGAGTAGGTCAGCACCTCGGCGCCGTCGGCGGTGACGAGGATGGTGTGTTCCCACTGGGCCGAAAGCGAGCGATCCTTGGTGATGATGGTCCAGCCATCCGGCAACTCGGAGATCGCGGCCTTGCCAGCGTTGATCATCGGCTCGATGGTGAAGATCATGCCTTCCTTGATCTCGATGCCGGTGCCGGGGCGGCCGTAATGCACGACCTGCGGATCTTCATGAAACTTGTGGCCGATGCCGTGGCCGCAGAATTCGCGCACCACCGAGAAGCCGGCGCCTTCAGCGTGTTTCTGGATGGCGTGGCCGATATCGCCCAGACGCGCGCCGGGGCGTACCTGCGCGATGCCCAGCCACAAGCACTCTAGGGTGACCTGACATAGGCGCTTGGCCTGGATGCTGGCTTCGCCGACCACGAACATGCGGCTGGTGTCGCCGTGCAAGCCGTCCTTGATGACGGTGATGTCCAGATTGACGATATCGCCCTTTTTCAGTGCTTTCTTGCCGGGAACACCGTGACAGACCTGATGGTTGATCGAGGTGCAGATCGACTTCGGATAAGGCTGGTAGCCCGGCGGGGCGTAATTGAGCGGCGCCGGAATGCAGCCTTGAACATTGACCTGATAGTCGTGGCAGAGCCGGTCCAACTCCTCGGTGGTGACGTCGGCCTGAACAAAAGGCGTGATGTAGTCGAGCACCTCGGAGGCGAGGCGGCCGGCAATGCGCATCTTTTCGATGTCTTCTGCGGTTTTGATGACAATACTCATGCTGTTTGTACGTGTTTGTGCGGCGTTGGGGGAGGCTGCAAGGCTATCGCAGAAGGGCGGGGCGGGCAAATGCGGATTGCTGACGTCAGCTGAAGTTTTACAGGGAGGGCGAAGTGGTGGCTGAAGAGCCGCTCCCGGCTTGGCTGTGCAGCGGGGTTGCTTGAAGAGGTCCGTCCGGTGAGGCTCTGCGACATGCTGCTTTTTACGCCTTTCGTTGTCGATTTGCGGTTCTTGGCGTGAGTTTGTCGCTGCTGTGGCTTGAGGCAAAGGCCTGCGCGCTGCTATAATCACCGGCTAAGTTCGTATCCGGACTTGGCTGGATGTGTATTGCATCCGGAAATCCACACGTTCGCCGGGAACGGGTCTGCTTCATTCGTGAGGCAGCTAGCATGCAGTGATCGAAAAATCCTGCATCACGGCGGGCGGAGGCTAACCCTGAAATTTGGAGTATCAAATGGCTGTAACCATGCGTCAAATGCTGGAAGCCGGTGTCCACTTCGGTCACCAAACGCGCTTCTGGAACCCCAAGATGGCCCCTTTCATCTTCGGTCATCGCAACAAGATTCACATCGTTAACCTCGAAAAGACCTTGGCCAAGTACAACGAAGCCATCGCTTTCGTGAAGAAGCTGTCCGCCAACAAAGGCAACGTGCTGTTCGTCAGCACCAAGCGTCAAGCTCGCGAGATCCTGGCTGAAGAAGCACAGCGCGCTGGCATGCCTTACGTTGATGAGCGCTGGCTCGGCGGCATGCTGACCAACTTCAAGACGGTCAAAGGCTCGATCAAGCGTCTGAAGGACATGGAACAGATGGTTGCCGATGGCTCCATCGAGCGCCTGACCAAGAAAGAAGCGCTGGTGACCACGCGCGAACTGGAAAAGCTGCAGAAGAGCCTGGGCGGTATCAAGGATATGAACGGCTTGCCGGACGCGATTTTCATCATCGACGTCGGTTACCACAAGATTGCCATCACCGAAGCCAAGAAGCTGGGTATTCCGGTGATCGGTGTGGTCGATACCAATCACTCGCCTGAAGGTGTGGATTACATCATTCCGGGTAATGATGACTCCAGCCGTGCCATCCGTCTGTATGCGCAAGGTGTTGCGGATGCAGTGCTGGAAGGTCGTGAGAACGCCGGTCAGGGTGCCGCAGTCGCCGCTTCTGACGAGTTCGTGGAAGTGCAAGACGCCGCCGCACAAGCGTAATCTTTGCATTGCAAGCTTGTCATCGGAGTCGCGTAAGCGCACTTGGGTGACAAGCTTTTTGTCTTTTTAATCTAATTAAAGAATTCAGGAGTAAGCATGGCGGCTATTACCGCAAGCATGGTTGCTGAGCTGCGCGCCAAGACTGACGCGCCCATGATGGAATGCAAAAAAGCGCTGACCGAAGCCGATGGTGACATGGGCAAGGCGGAGGAGATTCTGCGCGTCAAGCTGGGTAACAAGGCCAGCAAGGCCGCGACCCGCGTGACGGCCGAAGGCATTGTTGGCACGTTCATCGCCGCTGATGGCAAATTGGCCTCGCTGGTCGAAGTGAACTGCGAAACTGACTTCGTTGCCAAGAACGACGATTTCCTGGCTTTCACCAAGAACGTGGCTGAGCTGATCGCCACCCAGAACCCGGCTGATGTGGCTGCGCTGTTGGCGCTGCCGCTGGATGGTTCGACGGTGGATAGCGTGCGCGCTGCGCTGGTCGGCAAGATTGGCGAAAACCTGAGTATCCGCCGCTTCCAGCGCGTGGCTGCTCAAGGTCAGGTTGCTGCCTATATTCACGGCGGTGCCAAAATTGGCGTGCTGGTGGATCTGGTGGGGGGTGAAGAGTCTCTGGCCAAGGATATCGCGATGCATATCGCTGCCTTCAAGCCGAAGTCACTGGACGCCTCGGGCGTGCCGGCAGACCTGATTGAAGTCGAGCGTCGCGTGGCGATCGAGAAGGCCAAGGAAGCCGGCAAGCCGGAAGCCATGATCGAGAAGATTGCCGAAGGCAGCGTGCAGAAGTTCCTCAAGGACGTGACCCTGTTGGGCCAGGTTTTTGTGAAGGCAGAAGACGGCAAGCAGACCATTGAGCAACTGCTCAAGGCCAAGTCCGCTTCGGTCGCCAGCTTTGCGCTGTTCAGCGTGGGCGAGGGCATCGAGAAGAAGGTGAATGACTTTGCCGCTGAAGTGGCCGAACAAGCCGCTAAGGCTGCTGCTGCACGTTAATCGGAGAGCGAAAAATGCCCACTGCCTATAAGCGAATTCTTCTGAAATTGTCCGGTGAAGCCCTGATGGGCGATGGCGCGTATGGCATCAGCCAGAGCGTGGTGTCGCGTATCGTGGCTGAGGTGGCGGAAGTTTCGCGTCTCGGTGTCGAAGTCGGCATCGTGATTGGTGGCGGCAATATTTTTCGCGGCATGGCTGGCGCGGCTTCCGGTATGGACCGCGCCACCGCCGATTACATGGGCATGATGGCGACCATCATGAATGCGATGGCGCTGGGTGATGCGATGCGCGTGGCGGGGGTTTCGGCCCGCGTGCAGTCGGCCCTGAATGTGGAACAGGTGGTTGAACCCTACATCCGCAACAAGGCGATTCGCTATCTCGAAGAAGGCAAGATCGTGATTTTTGCGGCTGGTACCGGTAATCCGTTCTTCACGACGGACACTGCTGCTGCGCTACGCGGTACGGAAATGGAAGCCGAGATCGTTCTCAAGGCAACCAAAGTCGACGGCATTTACAATGCCGATCCGAACAAGGATCCCACTGCAACACGTTTCGACAAGATTTCCTTTGACGAGGCGATTTCACGCAACTTGCAGGTGATGGACGCCACGGCGTTTGCGTTGTGTCGCGACCAGCGTTTGCCGATCAAGGTTTTCAGCATTTTCAAGCCGGGCGCGCTGATGCGGGTTGTCATGGGTGAAGATGAAGGCACGCTCGTGCATATTTAAGGGGCTGACGATGATTCCCGAGCTGAAGAAAAACACCGAACAAAAAATGCAGAAGTCGCTTGAGGCGCTTAAGAACGACCTCGGCAAGGTGCGCACGGGTCGTGCGCATACTGGCTTGCTGGACCACGTGATGGTCGATTACTACGGCACGCCGACTGCGATCAATCAGGTCGCCAATGTAACCCTGCTGGATGCCCGCACCATCGGCGTTCAGCCTTGGGAAAAGCCCATGATTGCGAAGGTCGAAAAGGCCATTCGTGATGCAGATCTGGGGCTCAATCCCTCCACCATGGGCGATATCGTGCGCGTGCCGATGCCCATGCTGACCGAAGAGCGTCGCAAAGACCTGATCAAGGTCGTGCGCAGCGAAGCCGAAGATGCACGCATTGCCATTCGCAACCTGCGTCGTGATGCCAATCACAGCCTGAAGGAAGCGGTCAAAGCCAAGGAGATTTCCGAGGATGATGATCGCCGCACTCAGGACGATGTGCAGAAGCTGACGGATCGCTATATCGCTGAAGCAGACAAAATGCTTGCTCTCAAAGAGCAGGAGTTGCTGCAGGTTTGATGCGCGAAACCGCCATCAATCGGTTCGACATCTCATGCTATCCAGGCTGATCAGTTCCACGCGCGCCATTCCCGAGGGGTATGCCGTGCCGCAGCACATTGCCGTCGTCATGGATGGGAATGGGCGCTGGGCGCGCAAGCGCTTTTTGCCGCGCGTAGCGGGGCACAAACGCGGCCTGGATACCGTGCGCAATGTGGTCAAACTGTGCATCGATCGCGGCGTGCAGCACCTGACCTTGTTTGCGTTCAGTTCCGAAAACTGGCGTCGTCCGCAGGATGAGGTATCTTTCCTGATGCAACTCTTCATGCAGGCGCTGCGTGAAGAAGTCAAAAAACTCCACAAGAACAATATCCGTTTACGAGTGATAGGCGATCTTTCGCGTTTTGATGCGAAGCTGGTCGAAACGATCGCGCAGGCGGAAGCGTTGACGGCCGGAAATACCGCGCTGACCCTGTCTATCGCTGCAAATTACGGCGGGCGCTGGGATATTCTCAATGCCATGAATCGCATGTTGGCGAGCGATGCCGGCAAGCGTGACAATTTCACCGAGGAAGATCTGGCTCCGCATTTGTGCCTAGCGGATGCGCCGGAGCCTGATCTGTTCATCCGCACCGGCGGTGAGCAGCGCGTCAGCAATTTTCTGCTCTGGCAACTGGCCTATACCGAGTTCTATTTTACCGATTGCCTGTGGCCGGACTTCGATGAAGCGGCGTTTGATCTGGCAATTGACTCCTATCGCAAGCGTGAGCGCCGTTTTGGGCGGACCAGCGAACAACTGACGGGCGCATCGCCCCAAGACAAACAGGATTGAAAATGCTGAAGCAGCGTGTATTGACCGCAGTATGTCTGGCTGTCGGCATGTTGCTGGCGATCTTCTTTTTTCCTGACTGGGCCTGGGGCTGTGTCGTGGCGATCATCGTTGTGCTGGCGTTGCACGAATGGTGCGCATTGGTGGATATCGGGCGCATCGGGCAGGTCGTTCTGAGTGTCCTTTGCGTCCTGCCGATTGCGTACTGCGCGGTGGTGGCCCCAAGCCTTGAAAGCGACGCGACGTTTTTAATCGGTGCGATCTACGCAGTCAGTATTTCATTCTGGTTGTTCTCAGCGCCGACCTTCCTGTATTTCCATCTGGAACCGGTGGGTTGGTACTGGCGCTATGGTGTCGGCTTTCTGATGATGGTGCCGACGGGTATTGCCATGCTGGAGTTGCGGCGGGCAGATCCATTATTGATGGTTGCCGCCTTGTTGCTGGTGAGTGCGGCAGATATTGCAGCTTTTTTTGTCGGGCGTGCGATTGGCAAGCATAAGCTGGCGCCCGAAATCAGCCCGGGAAAGACCTGGGAAGGTGTCGGCGGGGCAGTGGTGGGGGTTCTGTTGTTCTGCTCCGCTTTGTGGTTTTTTGTGCCTGCCATTCATAACCAAATGGCGCTGCTGTGGGTTGTCGTGCTGGCTTTAATTTACGTGCTCGTTTGCGTGCTCGGTGATTTGTTCGAGTCGCTCGTCAAGCGCGAGGCTGGCGTGAAAGACAGCGGGAAGTTGCTGCCCGGGCACGGCGGGGTGCTGGATCGCGTGGACGCCATGCTGGCTTTCCTCCCGTTTGCGGGCGCGACGCTGTTGGCATTGCAACTGCTTGATTGAGTCTGGAGTTGTGATGAACAAACAGGTGCTGACCGTTTTAGGGGCGACCGGATCCATCGGTTTGAGCACGCTGGATGTCGTCGCACGCCACCCCGAGCGTTATGAAATTTTTGCTCTTTCGGCGCATCGTCAGGTTGAAAAGCTGGCCGATCTATGTCGGCGTTTTCAACCGCAACATGCCGTCGTGGCGGGGCCTGCTGAGGCCGTTATCTTGCGTGAGTTGCTGAGCGATTTTCCGACGCTCAATATCATGCATGGCCCATCGGCGCTGGAGCAGATTGCGGCCGCGCCTGAGGTGACGACGGTAATGGCGGCGATTGTCGGGGCTGCGGGTCTGGGCTCGTCACTGGCTGCGGCGCAGGCCGGCAAGCGTGTGTTGCTGGCCAACAAGGAAGCCTTGGTCATGGCCGGCGATGTTTTCATCGCAGCTCTGCGCAAATCGAGCGGAACTCTTCTGCCGATTGATAGTGAACACAATGCTGTTTTCCAGTCCTTGCCTGCCGGTTTTGAGTACGGTCTGCGACAGTGTGGCGTGCGCAAGGTGGTGCTGACGGCTTCGGGCGGACCCTTTCGCAAAACGCCTCTGGATGCCTTGCAGCATGTCACACCCGATCAGGCCTGCGCGCACCCGAACTGGGTGATGGGGCGGAAGATTTCGGTTGATTCGGCGACCATGATGAATAAGGGGCTGGAGGTCATTGAGGCCAGCTGGATTTTCGGAGTTGAAGCGGATCGTATCGATGTGCTGATTCATCCCGAAAGCGTGATCCACTCCATGGTGCAGTATGAGGATGGCTCCGTACTCGCTGAGCTGGGGAATCCGGATATGCGCACGCCTATCGCGCACGCCTTGGCGTATCCCGAGCGGATTGCTTCCGGGGTGGCGAGTCTGGATCTGGTCAAGATTGCCGCTCTGTCTTTTGAGGCTCCGGATTTTTCCCGTTTTCCGTGCCTTCAGCTTGCCTATGACGCATTGCGCGCCGGCGGGAGTGCTCCGGCTACCTTGAATGCCGCCAATGAAGAAGCTGTAGCGGCCTTTCTGGATGGCGGATTGCGTTTCGACCGGATTGCGGGTGTCGTGGCGGAGGCGCTGGAAAAGATTCCCGTAACCCCGCTTTCTTCGCTGGATGATGTTCTCGCTGCAGACCGTGCCGCAAGAGCTTTTGTCCAGGAACGCCTGTCACGCAAACTCTTGCTGTCCGCATGAACTCCGCCCATTACATTTTCTTTTTCCTGTTGGCCATCGGCATCCTGATCGTGGTGCATGAGCTTGGCCATTACGCTGCCGCGCGTTTGTGTGGCGTGAAAGTCTTGCGCTTCTCCCTGGGTTTCGGTCCGCAAATCCTGATGCGCAGAGTGGGGTCGGATCAGACGGAATGGTCCCTGGCTGCTGTGCCGCTGGGTGGTTACGTGAAGATGCTTGATGAGCGCGAAGGCTCAGTGAATGTCGGCGAGCGTCATCGCGCGTTCAATACCCAGTCTCTGGGACGGAGGTCTTTTATTGTCGCAGCGGGACCCTTGGCTAATCTGCTTCTGGCGATCCTGATCTATTGGGGGATGGCGTGCGCTGGAACGCGCGACTTTCCCGCTGTTCTGGGACCGGTGGCTTCAGGTTCGTCTGCCGCGCAAGCTGGTCTCGTGGAAGGGGATCGCGTAACCCGATTTGCAGGCGTGGAGATTCGTGGCTGGAGCGATCTTAAGTGGCTGGTTGTTCAGCATGCACTGGATGCAGAACGGGTCAAGCTTGAAGTGCAGCGCGAAGGCATAGGTCTCGCCAGTTTTGATCTGGCTATGCAGGGGGTGCTGATTGACGAAAAAGCCCCGGATGCTTTGAAGCAGCTCGGAGTGAGCTTGCCAGCAATACTGACGGTTCCAGTGTTGGGGCGTCCTTTGGCGGATAGTCCGGCCGATCTCGCTGGCTTTGCCGAGGGTGATCGGGTGCGCAAAGTGGACGGGTTTGAACTCGGATCTGCGGCTGAATTCGTAAAAATAATCGCCGCATCGCCGGGGCGAACGTTGAGTGTGCAGGTCGAGCGTGCGGGCAAGCTGTTGACGCTTGAGGTGAGGCCTGAGTCGGTAGCTGATAAGCCACTTCAAGGTCGGATCGGGATTCCGGTCGGTATGGACAGGGATGCTGTCGCGAAAAGCATCATTACTGTGCGCTATGGCGTACTGGAGGGGGGCGTGCACGCGGTAAGTCAGACCTTCAGTACGGCTGGGTTCTATTTGCAGGCAATCTGGCATATCGTCAAAGGCAATATTTCCTGGCGCAATGTCAGTGGCCCCATTGCTATTGCCGATGCGGCCGGGCAGAGTGCTAAGGCCGGGGTTGACGCGTATCTAGGCTTGATTGCGGCTTTGAGCGTCAGTCTGGGCGTGCTCAATCTCTTGCCCATTCCGATTCTGGACGGGGGGCACTTACTGTATTATGCGATCGAGCGTATCCGGGGGCGAGCCTTGTCCGAGGGGGCTGAAGAGCTCTCGCAGCGGATTGGTTTGGTCATGCTTGTGTTGCTGATGTCTCTGGCCTTTTTCAACGACTTTCATCGGGTTTTCTTCGGCTGATGTCCAAGACTTTCACTGCAATCCAGATCGGAGTGCTGGCACTCCTGTCTCCGTTGGCGCTGGCCTACTCCCCTTTTGTTGTCAAGGATATCCGCGTGGAAGGAATTCAGCGGACCGAGGCGGGTACGGTGTTCAATTATCTGCCCATCCGCATTGGCGATTCCGTGAGCGAAGATGTGGTCGCCAAAGCGGTAAAGGCTTTGTATGCGACCGGTTTCTATCGCGATGTGCGTATTGATGTTGATAAGGATGTATTGGTCGTAATCGTCGACGAACGTCCGGCAATTGCCCAAGTTGATTTCTCCGGCAACAAGGCTTTTGACTCGAAAGATCTCCTGAAAGGACTCAAGGAGATCGGAATTGTCGAGTCCCGTACTTTCGACCGTTCTCAGCTTGAGAAGGCTGAGCAGGAAATCAAGCGCCTGTATCTGACACGGAGCTATTACGGCGTCTCGGTAAAAACCACCGTATCACCCTTGGAGCGGAATCGGGTTGCCATCAATTTTGAGATTGCCGAAGGTGAAGTTGCCAAGATAAGCAGCATTCGCATCATCGGGGCCAAGGCTTTCAAGGAAGGCCGTTTGCTCGATTTAATGGTGCTCGAAGAGTCGGGCGGCATGTTTGCATGGTTTCGCCATGACAAATATTCAAAGCAGGAGCTCCAGGCGGACATCGAGGAATTGAAGTCCTGGTATCTGGACCGTGGATATCTGAATTTCGCCGTAGAGTCTACGCAGGTTTCGATTACGCCCGACAAAAAAGACGTCTATATCTCGATTGCCATTAACGAAGGTGAGCAGTACAAAATTTCTTCGGTGAAGTTGGCTGGTGAGTTGCTGCTGCCAGAGGCCGAGTTGCGCAAACTGGTGACATTGAAGAGTGGTGAAATTTACTCACGCTCCCGAGTAAATGAAGCCACTCGAGCAGTTTCTGATCGTTTGGGTAACGATGGTTATGCTTTTGCCAATGTGAATGCAGTTCCGGAGCTGAATGACGATACGCGCGAAGTCGCACTGACCTTGTTTGTTGATCCTGGTCGGCGTGCTTATGTCAATCGTATTAATGTTGTGGGTAATAATCGTTCTCGTGACGAAGTAATCCGGCGTGAAATGCTCCAGATGGAGAGTGCGTGGTTTGATCGCCAGAAGGTCGATCGTTCGAAGATTCGTGTTGATCGAACCGGTTTTTTTGAGGACGTTTCGGTTGATACCGTTCCGGTGACTGGTGCAGCAGATCAGGTTGATCTAAATGTTAATGTCAAGGAGCGTGCTACAGGTTCCCTGTCGCTGGGGGTTGGATACTCCGCAACTGAAAAGTTGGGTTTCATGGGCTCGATTTCCCAGAATAACTTGTTCGGTTCGGGGAATGCTTTGTCCTTATCCGTGAACACAGGCAAGGTTAATCGGTCTGCCACCGTATCTTTTGAGAACCCATACTGGACCGAGGATGGCGTGAGTCGCGGTTTCGATGTTTATAATCGCAAATCCGACACTCGCTCATTGGCGGTTGCTGGTTACAAGTCGGATTCATTGGGGGCGGGTATCCGTTTCGGTGTACCTATTGCGTTGGATGACCGGATTTTCTTGGGTTTGTCGGTCGATCAGACCAAAATTGAAACGTATGAAGATAGTCCGAAACTGTACAAGGATTTCATCAAGGAATTCGGGTGCGAGGGCTCGTCGGACGCGGATTGCACACAATCCTCAGTGACAACAACAACTTTGCTATCGACCTTGGGGTGGCTGAGTGACAAGCGCAATAGCGCGACCTATCCGACCAATGGAACATATCAGCGAGTTAATCTGGAGTTGGCGATTCCTCCGGGCGATATGCAATATGGGCGCCTGAGCTACCAGTGGCAGCGTTACGTTCCGCTGACGAATACCTACACATTGATGTTTAACTCTGATTTTGGCCTCGCCGAAGGTTATGGAGGCAAGCCAGTTCCGTTTTACAAGAATTATTATGCCGGCGGTATTGGTACGATTCGTGGTTACAAAGACAACTCGATCGGCCCCAAGGCTGAGAGTAATTACTCCGATGGATCCTCGTCGTCAGTGTCCGTGGGCGGAACTCGGCGGATTACGGGGGGGCTTGAATTTCTGTTTCCGATGCCCGGTGTGAAGGAGAAAGATCGGAGCATGCGTTTGAGTGCGTTCATTGATGGCGGGGTTCTTTGGGACGATAAAACGACGAGTTTTGCCATGACTGATTTTCGTTACAGCACCGGATTCGGCATGAGCTGGTTGTCACCTATTGGCCCTTTGAAATTCAGCCTCGGTTTTCCTTTGAGAAAGAAGCTTGGCGATGATGTGCAACGCTTCCAGTTCCTTATCGGGACTGCAATGTAGGAGTTATGGCATGCGCAGGGTGATCGGGTTGTTTTTGATTGTATTGTTGGCGATGCCGGCCGCGACATGGGCGCAGATGCGTATTGGCTTTGTCAATGCCGAGCGGGTGATGCGTGAATCGGCGCCGGCGGCGCGCGCCTTGAAGAAGCTCGAGAAAGAGTTTGAGCGGCGTGAGCAGGATTTGCAGAAAATAAGCAAAACCTTGCAGGGGATGCAGTCTTCGCTCGAGAAAGCATCACTCTCCTTGCCCGAAGCAGAGCGCAAGACCAAGGAGCGTGAATTTTCGGATATGAGCCGTGACTTCCAGCGCCGTGAGCGCACTTTGCGTGAAGATTATGCACAGCGTCAGCATGAAGAGCTGGCGGGGATTCAGGAGCAGGCGAACCGGGTGATCCAGCAGATTGCAGAGCGGGAAAAATATGATCTGATCCTGCAGGAGGCAGTTTACGCGAGTCCGGCGATCGATATTACTGACAAGGTCATCAAGTCCTTGGTCGATGTGAAGTGAGTTGAATGTGGCTTTGAGTATTCAAGAGATCGCTGCCCAGTTGGGTGGCGAAGTACGTGGTGATGCTGATGTCACTATCGATCAGGTGGCTCCGCTAGAGCGTGCGAATGGTCGGGAAATCGGTTTTGTTGCCCATCCGAAGTATCTCAAGGCCTTGCAGGCGACTTCTGCAGCAGCGGTAATTGTGCCGCTGGCCTTGGCCGACTCAACAGATTTGCCACGCATTGTTGTGCGGGATCCTTACCTGTATTTCGCGCAGGTCGCGCAGTTGCTCAATCCTGTCGTCTCTCCGTATCGAGGCGTGCATCCTAGTGCGGTGGTGCAGTCGACCTTGCCAGCTTCGGCGGCTGTCGCTCCCTTGGCCTTTATTGGCGAAGATTGCGAGATTGGCGAGAATGTGGTGATCGGCCCAGGTTGCATGATTGAACGCGGTTCCAGCATCGGCGAAGGGACGCTTTTTCATGCCAATGTTGTTGTGTATGCGGACTCAAGTATCGGGGCTCGTTGCATTCTGCATGCCGGTTGCGAGATTGGCAGCGATGGATTCGGCTTTGCGCCCCGGCGTGATGGCAGCTGGGAAAAAATTCCGCAAATTGGTCGCGTATTGATCGGTGATGATGTTGAAGTCGGCGCCAACTGCACGATTGATCGTGGTGCGCTTGACGACACCGTGATCGAGAGCGGCGTGAAGCTCGATAACATGGTGCATATTGCGCACAATTGCAGGATTGGCGAGAACTCTGCGATTGCCGGGCAGTCCGGGATGGCCGGCAGTTCCACAATCGGCAAGCGCGTGAGGATTGGCGGGCAGTCCGGAATCCTGGGGCATATCGAGGTGTGTGACGATGTCGTCCTTTCCGGGCGTTCGCTCATCAGCAAGTCGGTCAGTGAGAAGGGGGTGTATACCTCCACGATTGCATCGCAGCCGCATCAGGAGTGGTTGCGTAATACGGTGCATCTGAGGCATCTCGACGAGATGGCAAACAGACTTCGGGCACTTGAGAAGAAAATGAAAGAATTGGAGAGTAAAGCGTGAGTGCAATGAATATCCACGAGGTCATGAAATATCTGCCTCACCGCTATCCGTTTTTGCTGGTGGATCGTGTGCTGGAAATGACTTTGGGCGAGCGGATTGTGGCGATCAAGAATGTCACGATCAATGAACCGTTTTTTGTGGGCCATTTTCCGCACTCGCCGGTGATGCCGGGCGTGCTGATCATCGAGGCGATGGCACAGGCTGCGGCCATTCTGGCGTTCAAGACGCGTGGGGCTGTGCCGGATGAGAATTCGGTGCTGTATTTTGCGGCGATCGATAATGCGCGTTTCAAACGTCCCGTATTGCCGGGTGATACGCTGACTTTTGAGATGACGCTTACCCGTGAGATGCGTGGCGTCTGGAAGTTTTCAGGAGTCGCCCGCGTCGGCGATGAAATGGCTGCTCAGGCCGATTTGATGTGTGCCATCAAGCAATTGCCATGATTCATTCCAGTGCCATCATCCATCCGGGCGCGAAGATCGCTGCTGGCGTCGAAGTCGGGCCGTTCAGCATCATCGGCGAACACGTCGAGATCGGCGAAGGAACGGTAGTTGCGTCGCACTGCGTGATCAAGGGGCGTACCCGTATCGGGCGCGAAAACCGGATTTTCCAGTTTGCTTCGCTAGGTGAAATTCCGCAGGACAAGAAGTATGCGGGCGAGCCAACTTCGCTGGAGATCGGCGACCGCAATTCGATTCGCGAGTATTGCAACTTCAATATCGGTACTGCCCAGGATGCGGGCGTTACCCGTATCGGCAATGACAACTGGTTCATGGCTGGCGTGCACATCGGGCACGACTGTCAGGTCGGCAACAACACGATCATGGCCAATAACGTGACCCTTGGCGGTCATGTGCATGTCGGTGATTTTGCGATTCTTGGCGGCATGGCTGCTGTGCATCAGTTCGCCATCATCGGCGCGCACAGCATGGCGGGTGGTGGCTCCATCATCACTCAGGACATTCCGCCTTTCGTTATGTGTTCGGGCAACCCGGTTGCGCCGCATGGCGTGAATAGCGAAGGTTTGCGGCGGCGTGGCTTCTCGGCCGAAGCCATTACCCAGATCAAGCGTGCTTACAAGGCGATGTATCGGCAGAATCTTTCGCTGGAGGAGGCGCGTGCCAGCATTGCTGTCGCCTCTGCGGAGACTCCGGAACTGCAGGTCATGCTCGACTTTTTCGCGGCGTCCACTCGCGGCATCATTCGTTAAGGAACGGGCGTCATGCGCATAGCCATGGTCGCAGGCGAGGCCTCGGGGGATTTGCTCGCAGCTCACCTGATCCGGGCCTTGCGCGTAAAGTTTCCGATGGCTTCATTCGTCGGAATTGGTGGCCCGAAGATGCAGGCCCAAGGCTTCGATGCCTGGTGGCCTTGCGAAACTTTATCGGTGATGGGCTATGTTGATGCCATCAAACGTCTCCCCGAGCTGCTACGCGTACGTCGCGGTTTATTGGCGCGGCTGAAGCAGAATCCCCCGGATGTTTTCATCGGTATCGACGCCCCGGATTTCAATCTGGGCGTGGAGACGCGTTTGCGCCGCGCCGGCGTGCGCACCCTGCATTACGTCAGTCCTTCAATCTGGGCCTGGCGTGGCAGCCGTGTGCACAAAATCGGTCGTGCGGCTGAGCATATCCTCTGTCTGTTTCCGTTTGAGCCTGAAATTTATGCCAGACATGGTATTCAGGCGACGTTTGTAGGCCATCCGCTGGCCGACGAGTTTCCCATTGCTTCACAAGTGGGACCCGCACGCGAGATCCTGCAGCTTGAGGTGGATGCGCAGATTGTCGCCATCCTGCCCGGCAGTCGCGAAGGCGAAGTGCGGCGGCTTGCCGCTACCTATATCGAAACGATCAAGTTGCTCGCTGCAGAGCGGCCGGCGCTGCAGTTTCTGGTGCCCCTGATTACCCGGCAGACACGGCAGATTTTCGAAGAAGCCTTGTATCTCGCGGGCGCTCAGCATTTGTCGGTACGTCTCTTGTTCGGTCATGCGCACGAAGCGATGGCTGCCGCCGACGTGGTGCTGGTGGCCAGCGGTACCGCCACGCTCGAGGCCGCATTGCTCAAGCGCCCGATGGTGATCTCCTACAAGGTTGGCGCGCTGATGTATCGCATCGCCAAATACCTGACTTACCTGCCCTGGGTGGGCTTGCCGAATATTCTGGCGCGCGAGTTTCTGGTGCCCGAACTTATCCAGAACGAGGCGACGCCGGACAAGCTGGCCGCCGCCGTGGGCAAATGGCTGGATGACAAAGACGCCTGTGCGCTGCTGGCGACGCGTTTCGAGACGATCCATCTGAGTCTGCGCCAGAACAATGCCGAGAAAGCTGCCGAGGCCGTGGCCTTGCTGCTGGCTCGGGCATGAAGCCCATGTCCTTGATCTGCGGCGTGGATGAGGCGGGGCGTGGCCCCTTGTGCGGCTCGGTGGTGGCGGCAGCCGTGATCCTCGATCCTGCTTTTCATATTGCCGGCCTCGCTGACTCAAAAAAACTCAGCGCGGCGAAGCGCGACAAGCTGGCCATCGAAATCAAGGCGCATGCCTTGGCCTGGGCAATTGCCGAGGCCAGCGTGGAAGAGATTGATCGCCTCAACATCTTGCATGCCACCATGCTGGCTATGCGCCGCGCGGTAGAAGCCTTGAAGATTGCGCCACATGAGGTTTTGATCGATGGTAATCGCGTGCCCACTGGCCTGCTGATCTCGGCGCGTGCCATTGTCAAAGGCGATGCGACCGAGCCATCCATCTCCGCGGCATCAATTCTCGCCAAAACCCATCGCGATGCACAGCTGGTCGAGATGGATCAGCGTTACCCGCAATACGGTTTTGCCGGGCACAAAGGTTATCCCACCGCCGCGCACATTCAGGCCTTGGCCACCTACGGCGTGACGCCCGAGCATCGGCGCAGCTTCGGGCCGGTCGCCGTCTTGCTGGGGCAAGGCTCGCTGTTTGGTGATCGCTGACATGAAATTTATTTCCTCACGCGACAATCCGGGCTTCAAGCGTCTGCGCGCCTTGCTGGATGACGCGCGCATGCGCCGCACGGAGCGGGCCAGCATTATCGATGGCGAGCACTTGCTGCAGGCCGCGCTGGATGCCGACTGGCCGATTCGACAGCTGCTGCTGCGCGAAGACGTGCTGGAGTCTGCCGTCGTTGCTGACGTGCTGCAGCGCTTGAAAAACGTAGATCCCGAGCTGCCGGTGCTGGTCATGGCGCCTGCGCTTTTCAATGCGCTCAGCCCAGTGCTGACGCCGACTGGCATGCTTGCTGAGATTGCCTTGCCCTCCGTTTTGGCCGAAGACTCGGGCGCAGGCGATGTGCTGGCCTTGGCGGGCGTACAGGATGCGGGCAATCTGGGAAGCTTGTTGCGCACGGCTGTGGCAGCCGGAGTGACGCGTGTCTGGCTCGACGCGCAGACGACGCAAGCTTGGTCGCCAAAAGCCTTGCGTGCCGGCATGGGCGCACAGTTTTGTTTGGCCATTGAAGAAGGCTGCGATCTGCTGCCGCGCCTGACGGGCAGCTCGCGCCCGGTCTTGGTGACCAGTTTGGGCCCCGCGTCTGTTTCGCTCTACGCACTTGATTTGCGCCAGCCAAACATCTGGGTGTTCGGTGCCGAGGGGCAGGGCGTGCCGGCCGTTTTGCAGGCCTTGGCACAACATCGTGTGCGCATCCCAATGCCTGGAAAAATTGAATCCCTGAATGTCGGCGCCGCTGCCGCTGTCTGCTTGTTTGAGCAGGTGCGTCAGCGCGAAGTAGCCGCTTGAGTTCCGCCTGAGTTGAAGCGTGCCGAAGAGCCGCTCCTAGCGGACTTTTTCAGGATGGCATGCTGAAAATCAAGGCTACATGCGGGGCTACAGGTAGGCTTCCGATTCGCCAGTTTTCGCCCCGGCCGCCATTTTGCGAAGGCAGAACTTCATCTTGAATACCCACCGCCAGCAAATTCGCTTCTTTCGCGAACGCATTCCCGCGTTTGAATGTCAGCCGGGCTGTCATGATTGTTGTGGCCCGGTCACCACGTCCAGTGAAGAAATGTCGCGTCTGCCGCGTGTCAGTGCAGCGGCACATGAGGCGGCGCTGGCTGCGCTGACTTGCCCGCATCTCGGTCCGCAAGGCTGCACGGTGTATGCCGAGCGCCCACTCATTTGTCGCCTGTTTGGCACGACGCCGCGCATGCCTTGTCCTGTCGGCAAGCGGCCAGCGCTGATGATTGATGAGCGTGTCGAAGCGCAGATTCACCGTTTCATGGCCGAGACCCGGCAGGTGCTGGTCTGATCTGATGCCTGTTTCAGAGCCGCTCTGTTAACATAGCGCCCCTTGGCGAAGCCTTGTCTTGCTGCCGTATTTCTCAGGATTTTCCGTATGTTGCGCCTCACCGAAATAAAGCTTCCCCTCGATCATGACGATGCCGCCCTGCACGCCGCGATTCTTGCGCGTCTGGGAATCGAGGCGGCGGAGCTGCTGCGCTTCAGCGTCTACAAGCGCAGTCCGGACGCACGCAAGCGCACCGAGATCAAGCTGATCTACTCGGTGGATGTGGAGCTGCGCGACGAGGCGGCCGTGCGCGAACGCCTGGCTGGCACACCGCACATCACACCGACGCCAGACATGAGTTACCGCTTTGTGGCGCAGGCGCCGGAGGGGCTGGCCGAGCGGCCGATCATCATCGGCTTCGGCCCTTGCGGTATTCTGGCTGCGCTGACCCTGGCACAGATGGGCTTCAAGCCGATCGTGCTGGAGCGCGGCAAGGCGGTGCGCGAACGCACGCAGGACACCTGGGGCCTGTGGCGCAAGAACAAGCTTAATCCCGAATCCAATGTGCAGTTCGGTGAGGGCGGAGCCGGCACCTTCTCGGACGGCAAGCTCTACAGCCAGATCAAGGATCCACGCTTTCTCGGCCGCAAGGTGCTGACCGAGTTCGTGAAGGCCGGAGCGCCGGAAGAAATCCTGTGGATCAATCGGCCACACATCGGCACTTTCCGTCTGGTCGGCATGGTCGAGAAAATGCGCGCCGACATCATCGCGCTGGGCGGTGAGATCCGCTTTCAGAGCCGGGTCGAGGACATCGTGATTGAAGATGGGCAAGTGTGCGGTGTACTCGTGAATGGTGAATTGCTGCCAAGCCGGCATGTGGTGTTGGCGGTCGGCCACAGTGCGCGCGACACCTTCCAGATGCTGCATGCGCGCGGCGTCTATATGGAGGCCAAGCCCTACTCGATCGGCTTTCGCATCGAGCATCCGCAGAGCCTGATCGACGCGTGCCGCTATGGCGCTGCTGCCGGTCATCCGATTCTTGGCGCGGCAGATTACAAGCTGGTGCACCACTGCAAGAACGGCCGCTCGGTGTATTCCTTCTGCATGTGCCCCGGCGGCACCGTGGTGGCAGCGACCTCCGAAGAAGGCCGCGTCGTGACCAATGGCATGAGTCAGTATTCGCGCAACGAGCGCAACGCCAACGCTGGCCTCGTCGTCGCTATCAATCCCGAGGATTTCCCCGGCTACCCGGAGAACCCGCTGGCGGGCATGGACTTCCAGCGCCACTGGGAAAGCCGCGCCTTCGAGCTGGGCGGGCGCAATTACAACGCTCCGGCGCAACTGGTCGGTGACTTCCTGGCCGGGCGGCCCTCGACGAAACTCGGCGAAGTCGAGCCTTCCTACAAGCCGGGCGTGACGCTGACCGATCTGTCGACCGCGCTGCCTGATTACGCCATCACCGCGCTGCGCGAAGCGATTCCAGCACTGGCCCGCCAGATTCGCGGCTATGCGATGAATGATGCGGTGTTGACCGGCGTGGAAACGCGCACGTCATCGCCGATCCGCATCCGGCGTGGGCAGGATTATCAAAGCGTGAATACGCGCGGCCTGTATCCGGCAGGCGAGGGTGCCAGCTACGCCGGTGGCATTCTGTCGGCCGCGGTAGATGGGATTGAGGTGGCCGAGGCGCTGGCCCTGAGCATGGTTGCCGCCTGCGGCGGCAGTGCTGAGTAACGAGGATTGAGTGCTGAGTGAAGTTTCCGCCGATCTTGTCGGCGCAGAATTTGTAGGTGCGACTTCAGTCGCTCGCTGGTCGTGGATCGCCGAGCGCAATGTGCGACTGAAGTCGCACCTAAAAAAACCTGCCCGGAGAACCGCTCTGGGCGCGGCTCTCCGGGTATTGATCAGGCAATGTTCAGTCTTCGCCCGGAATTTCCTTGAGCAGCTTCAGGCGATGTTCGGTCTTCTTGCGCAGGCGGATGTTGATCATCTCCACGCCCAGCGAGAAGGCCATCGCGAAGTACACATAGCCCTTCGGAATGTGCGTGCCGAAACCTTCGGCGATCAGGGTCACGCCGACGATGACAAGGAAGCTCAGCGCGAGCATCTTGATGGTCGGGTTGGTATCCACGAACTCGCCAATCGGCTTGGCCGCAAACATCATCATGGCGACTGACAACAGGATCGCCGTGATCATCACGCCCACCTGATCGACCAGGCCGACGGCGGTAATGACCGAATCCAGCGAGAACACGATGTCGATGATGGCGATCTGCACCAGCACAGAGCCAAAGGCTGCGCGGGCCGGGTTGCTGGTGCTGTGGTGCTCTTCCATGCCTTCGAGCGAACCGTGGATTTCATGCACGCTCTTCCACAACAGGAACAGGCCGCCGACGATCAGGATGATGTCGCGCCCCGAAATTTCCTGACCGAATACGGCGAAAAGCGGATCGGTGAGTTTCATGATCCAGGCCAGCGACAGCAGCAGCAGGATGCGTGTGAGCATGGCCAGACCCAGCCCCAGGCGGCGGGCCAGATTGCGGCGAGATTCCTCGACGCGGCCGACGAGGATGGAGATGAAGATGATGTTGTCGATGCCGAGCACGATCTCCAGCGCGGTGAGCGTGGCGAGGGCGATCCAGGCATTCGGGTCTGCGAGCCATTCGAACATGATGAAATCCGGTTTTGAGCGAAGGGCGTGAGACTAGCGCATTTTGGTGAGGATCCGCGAGTTTGAAGCGTGCGCGGGCTAGCGGAATTTCTCCGGGCTGAATCAGCCTGACTTCATGATGCCCAGATCGCTTGTGGCGAAGTTGCCGATGTTAGGCAACACCAGCGGTAGATCGCGTTCCGCCACGCCCATCCAGCGTGCCAGGGTGGCGGCATATTGATCGACGGCCGTAGTGGGTAGAAGACGCCCGTTGCCCACGTCTGTGCTGGTGTTCAGTGCGACCTCCGGGAACTGGCCATAGAGCTTGCCGCCCTTGACCGCGCCGCCGACGATGAAGTGGTGGCTGCCCCAGCCGTGATCGGAGCCGTCGCCGTTGGACAGCAGGGCGCGGCCGAAATCCGAAGCGGTGAACAGGGTGACCTTGTCGGCCACGCCCAGCTCTTCCATCGACTCCTGAAAGTAGGCGATGGATTGCGCGACGCTGCGCAAGAGTTCGGCCTGCTTGTCGAGCTGGTGATCGTGGGTGTCGAAGCCGTTCAGCGAGACGAAGAAGACCTGGCGTTTCTGCTGGATGTTGTCGTCATCACGCACGCCGATCAGGCGCGCGACGATGCGCAGCTGCTGGGCGAGCTTGTCCTGTGCCAGTTCGGGCGGCAGGGCGACGCGCGGATCGGCTTCGGGCAGCTTGGCGAGCGCGGCGGAGACGAGGCCGTGCGCCTCGATGCTGCGATTGACCACCGTGCCGTATTCCTGACCGAAGAGATCCCCTTGCGCGGCGGCAATCTGCGCACGCAGGGCTTCCGCACCCTTGGCCGAACCGAAAATATTGCCGGCACTCGTCCGGTTGAAGCCGATCGCGCCGCTGTTGGTGATCTGGTACTGGATGGTCTTGTCGCTGGCCAGAAACACGGCGTTGCCCGCTGCCGAGATGGCGGTGAAGAGATGCTTGCCATTCTGCGCGGCGAGCAGATCGGCGATGCGTCCACCCCAGCCGATCTTCGCGCCTTCGGGCGAGAAGGCTTGCCAGATGGCCTGCTGGTCGTTATGCGAGAAGAGTTTCGGCGGCCGAGCGATGTTCGTGCCCTTGAAAGTCGCGGCGTCCTTGATCGGTACGACGAGCGGGCCGACGTTGGCAAGGATGGCTGCAGAGCCGCTCTGGTAAAGCTTCTGCAAGGCCCCTAGCTCGGGATGCAAGCCCAGTGATCCTTGCGCAGCGCCCTGCCCGGAGGCCAAGGGCAGGAGCGCGTCTCGGGGCAGGGCGATGACGGAGCGTGCACTGGCGTAGCGCGCATAGGCGTCGGCGTTCAGTGGCACGATTGTGTTGTGCCCATCGTTGGCGCCGTACATGAACAGGCAGACGATGGCACGGTAGTCATTCGGCTGGGTCGCTGCTGCAGCAGCACCGATGCCGGCCAGTTGCAGGCCGAGTGGGCCGGCTGTGTGCAGCAGGCTGAAGGCGCCTGCGCGGCGCAGGAATTCACGGCGGGAGGCTTGGCTCATGGCGACGTCCTTATTTTTGCACCAGATATTCCGGCGACACCATGATCAGCAAGGTGGCGAGCTTGACGCGGTTGCGCCGGGCGTTCTCGGCATTGGCGGGGTTGTTGGCGGGAATGCCAATACCGGTCACGGCCTCGGCAATGCGTGTGCGGCTGCCGACACTCAGGCGCTGGCCCGTGAGCAGCAGATCCAGCTGGTCGACGAGCTGGACCGGCTTGTCGGCGACTGCCATCTGCGCGCTGTAATCTGCCTGTACATCGCGCTTGCCGCCTTCCGCGCGGCCCACACCGGCTTCGATGGTGCTCTGCATGAAGTTGGCGTAACCGGCGACGGCGCTTTCGGAGACGATCTGCATCTCCGGCGCTACCATGTTCTGGCGCGCGATCTCGGTGCCGGGCGGCATGAAGCCGGGGCGGTAGTAATTGAATACGCTGGAGGAGCGCAGCGGGCTCTGGCCCAGCGAGGTTCCGGGGTTGTCGGTGTTCTGGATGCGGAATTCGCCCGAGGCCGATGTCGCGTTGAAGGCCCGCAGCCATTGCGACAGGCGCAGGATCGGTTCGCGCAGCTTGCCACTCGTTGATGGCGCCGGATTACGCGCTTCCGGATCGAGCAGCACGGCGCGGATCACCGCCTGCATGTCGCCACGCACGCCAGTGCCATTGTCATTGAAGGCACGCGCGACGCGTTCGACATAGGTCGGGCTGGGGTTGCTGGTAACCAGGCGTTGAATGAGCTGACGGCCGAAAAAGGGGCCGACGTTGGGGTGATTGAACAGCGCATCAAGCGCAATCTTCAGATCGCCTTCCGGGTCGGCCACGGTCTGTGGCTTGATCGTGACGCCGAGGAAATCCTTCTGGCTGGTGGAGTGAAACTTCGGGTAGCCCTTCATGGGGACGATATCCCAGCGTGGCTCGCGGCCCTGATTGTTGAAGTGCCGATCGGTCTCGCCGGGGCCGCCGTAGGAAAAACCGGTGAACACCTTGGCCAGCCCGGTGATGTCGTCCATGTCGTAGGTTTCGATGGGTACGCCGTTCTTCAGCTTCGGCGAGCCGTCCAGGTTCAGCTCATACAAGCCGATGGTGAACAGCTGCATCAGCTCGCGTGCATAGTTTTCATCCGGCACGCGGCCCTTGGTCGGGTCTTCCTTCTGGTTTTTCAGGTGCGAGAGGTAGATGCCCATCATCGGGTGACGACTGACTTCCTCGATCAGGCTGCGGAAGTCGCCAAAAGCATTGCGACCCAGCATGTCGTAATAAGAGGCCGCACCACGGATCTTCACGTCCAGCTGGCCCTCGAAGGAGATTACGAAGATTTCGGACAGTGCGAAGGCTACACGCTGGCGCAGTTGGTCCGGCGCGTTGGTCGCGTTTTTCCAGAACAGACCGAAGAACAATGGCTGATGCAGGTTCTGGCCCTTGGCGAGCTTGGCGTGCTCGGGCTCTACCGCAGGGAGGAAAAGCGTTTGCGGCGTAGCGAACTGGGTCTTGAACCAAGCTTTATAGTTGCTGCGACTGAGCGCCTCGATCTCGGCCGGGTTCGGGCCGAATGTGGCTTGCTGCAGGAAACGCGAAGCTTCGGCGGGCGAAGGAGCCGGGTATTTCGGCTCGGCCGGGGAGGACGGGCGGCTGAGCGCGCGTGGGTTTGCGGGATATTCGCCGCGCTGTAGCGGGCTGGTGCAGGCTCCAAGTAGTAGCAGGCAGCAGTACAAACTCAGGCGGGTAAATGGCATGTGGCGTTCTCTTTGAGGCTTATGCGGATACTAAACGGGCCAGCTGTTACCGGGCTCAACCAAGGAGGTAGGGGTTTTCCCTGTATTAAAATAATTGATCTGTGCATTAGCGTTTTGTTTTTGTTGGTTATTTTCTTTTTTCGGGTGACGTTCTGCCGCTAAGCAGCGCTGGGCGGCGTTGACGTTCGCAGGCGATGAGTCTAATTTTCGGCCACTTGTCTGATTTGCTTGTAGGTAACAGTCCTACATTGACAGGCTAAAACAAGACAGCTTCAGAATCCGGGGATTTCCCGAAATTCAATGAGTGTGAGGAGACAAACATAATGCGTAACAAGATCATTCTGAGCCTGGCGGCTCTGGCTTTTGCAGGCAGCTCTTTTGCCGCATCCGATGCCCCTTCGGGCTACACCAAGTGCGCCCAGAATACCGGCGCTACTTGTGCTGTGTCCGGCACCCGCAATGTGGCGCTCGGCAAGTCCGGCTCCTTTGTGTATGCCGTCAAGACTGGCAACTTCGCCTGCTCCAGCTCTGCTTTCCCGAGCAATAGCTACGCTTCGTCGGCCTGGTGTTCGGTTGGTGCCGCGACCACCAGCTCCAGCAGCTCGTCGTCCAGCTCCAGCAGCTCGTCGTCGTCCAGCTCCAGCTCGGGTAGCTCGTCTTCCAGCAGCTCCAGCAGCTCCTCTTCGGGCGGCAGCACCGGCACCATCAACATGACGATCCCGTCGGCTACCGCCACCGTGACCAACCCTGGCACGACCACGATCCCGGCTGGAACTTCCAAGAGCTACGGCAATCAGCGTATCGGCGTGAAGAACTCCAAGAACTGCACGAGCGAAGGCCAGATCCCGGTGTTCATCCTTGAAGAAGGTGCAACCCTGAAGGATGTGATCATCGCTGGCGGTTTGCCAGGCTCCGATGGTGTGCATTGCAAGGGCTCCTGCACGATCCAGAACGTGTATTGGGAAGATACCTGCGAAGATGCCGCCTCCAACCTCGGCGCTGGCGCAACGATGACCGTGAAGAATGTGATCATCGCCGGTGCGACCGACAAGGCTCTGCAGCACAACAGCAAGAACTCCACAACCGTGATCCAGGATTCCTACATTGTGGATACCGGCAAGGTCTGGCGTTCGTGCGGTAACTGCACCAATAATGGCGGCCCACGCAAGCTGACCATGACCAACGTCAAGGTTGGCAAGGCTGGTTCCATCGCTGGTGCGAACGGCAACTACGGCGACGTGGTCACCATCCGCAAATTGCAGATCAAGGGTTACAAGTCTGGCAGCCCGGCCGTTTGTGTCGAGTACAAAGGTATCGAGAAAAACGGTAGCGCTGAATCGCCGAAGATTGGCGAGAAGTGGAATACTTCAGTTTGCAACGTCAGCACTTCCGACGTGACTGCATACTGATCTGCTTCGCAGGACAGTTTGAAATGAAACGGGCGCTTCGGCGCCCGTTTTTGCGTTGACGGGATTCTTGATCAGCTCACGTGAAGTTTGATGTCGCAGATTCCATGTTGAAGGGCAAGGCTTCTTGCGCAGAACGCAACGTTCTACACACGGCCGCGTTTTATTTCCTTTGGCAGGACATGAGAAACAAATCCGTGAAATATTCTGATGCCGCGGTGATTCGCGGCTTGAGTAGGGATGCCGCGTGTTGCGCCCAATAGCTGAGCCCGATTGTTGCCCGCCGATACAAGATGCCTTCGTGTGAGGCGCAGGCGCAGCAAGGCGAGCCTCTACACATGATCTGCCCTAAGAGGCTTGCTGGATAAGCTTCTTCTGACTGGTATGTTGTAGCGCCTTGATTTTCGGACTTCTGCGGGCAGGCATGCCGCACAGCAAGGCTGCGTGCAGCTCTTCAGGCTGTGTTTATGGCGTACCTGCGTGCGTCACGCGCAGGATGCGGTCACCCCAGAACAGGATTGCGCCGCTTGCAGGATTACGCCAGACGCCGGAAATGCGCGTTTCCGATGTGCTGCTGGCTCTCTGCCAGCTGAGGCCCTGATCTGCCGATTGAAGCAGGGCACCACCACGTCCCGCCACCAGCAGGGTCTTGCTGGCGGGTTCGGCCACCATCACGCGCAGCAGGTTCGTGCTGCCGGACTCGATGTTTGTCCAGCTCAGGCCCTTGTCGGTCGAGCGCAGGATTTTGCCTTTGCTGCCCACGGCGAGCATGCCACCGGACACTTCCGGGATCTGGGAAAAATCGATCAGCGTAGTGAAGACGGGGAGCATGATTTTTTCAAAGCTGCGGCCTGTATCGGTCGAGCGCAGGATGCTGCCCTCGTTGCCGGAGGCCAGGAATACGCCGGCAATGTTGCGCACGCGGACGATGCCTGCGCCAAGGCTGTCAGGTAGTTTTTCCCAGGTCTTGCCATCGTCGGCACTGCGCGCGAGGGTGTTGTCGCGCCCGGCTGCAACGAGGATTCTGCTTTTGGGATCTTCGGCGAGGGATAGCCAGATGATGTCTTTGTCCGCATCGCTGGCTTGCCAACTGGCGCCGCCGTCATCGGAGTACAGGATGCCGGCGTCAGTGCTCAGAGCCAGGATGCGCCCGGAGGTAAGCAGGATCAGCTGGTCGAGGGTGGCATCGCCCGCTACGCGCTTGTCCTGCCAGGTCTTGCCGCCGTCGGTGGAGCGCATGATGTGGCTGAAGCTGCCTGCGGCCAGAAAGGAGCCGCTGGCCGGGTGATACAGCGCGCTGAAGAAATAGACATCCTCTGGCGTGGGCACGGGCGACCAGCTGCGTCCGTCGTCGCTCGAACGCGCAAGGTGGCCATTCACGCCAGCGGCAACCAGAATGCCGCGATCCGGCGCGCCAGCAATGGCGTGGGTGTATTTGCTTTGGCCGTTGCGAACCAGTTGCCAGCTGCGGCCTTCATCGACGCTGCGGGCAATCACGCCGCCCACGCCGGGGGCGATCAATTCGCCGCCGGGCAGGCGGGCGATGGATTCGAGATCCTGCTGTGTGCCACTGGGCTGAAGGGTCCAGAGGAGGCCGTTTTCCGAGGAGCGCAAAATCGCCCCCTTGGCGCCGACTGCTATGAATTCACCATCGGGCAGTGCCTGAATTCCCATGAGGAAAGCGTTCGTTCCGGTGTTGATGTATTGCCAGCTCAGACCTGTGTCGCTGGACAGCAGGACGCGGCCATCCTGGGTGACCGCTGCAATGCGGCCGTTGTCGGCCTGGGCGATACCGTTAATGATCGGTGTTCTGGCCGAGCCAGGGACGTGCGTGGATTGCCAGCGCTTACCCGCATCCGTCGAGCGCAAAACCTGTCCATTGCTGAAGGCTGCCAGCAGGACGCCGTTGCGAAGCTCCAGCAATTGGGTCAGGTCGGCCGTTTTGGGTGTGCCTGCGAGCGTTTTCCAGTGACTGCCGGTATCGCTGGAGCGCAGCAACAAGCCCTTCTCGCCGCCAGCAATAAGGACTTTGCTGCGCGAGTGCTGCAGCAGGTGGCCGATGTAAGCGGGGCTGTTGGTGCGGATGGTTTGCCAGTGTGCGCCGCCATCGCTTGAGCGGACAATCGCGCCTTGTGCGCCGACGCCAACAAGAATGCCTTGTTGCGTATCCACGACCTTCACGCTGCGCAGATTCTGATCGACCGGGCTCTCGATCGCTTGCCAGTGCGCGCCGCAATCGCTGGCGCGCAGGATGCTGCCATTGCTGCCGACGGCAATGAATTGCTGGCGTGCCGCGTCAGCCAGGATGGCTGAAAACGTGATGGCATCTCCACCCTCAGCGGGCTGCCAAGTCTGGCCTGCGTCGCCGGAGCGCAGGATTGTGCCGTCGCTGCCGACAATCACGCTGGCTTTGCATTCGGGGCTGTGGGCGCTGACAAACAGGTTGGCGTTGCTGGTTTCGATGCGCCATTGCTGCGTCTCGGTGGCATGGCCGGGAAGGCTCAGTGCAGCAAGAAGCAGCGTCGGGCAAAGCAGGGCAGAGTAGCGCATGGCAGGCTTGGCAGACAGTGGACGAAGAGGCTGGATTATCGCCCGAAGCACTTGTGCTGGAAGCAGTTTCCAGCATGAATTCGTATGCAGGTGTTTGATCTTTCATTTGTGCTGAGCGGGCCGGACACATTGCCGCCATTGTCATGGCTTGCGAAGCCGGCGGTAGCGCGTGAAATTTGGTGAATTTGTTAAATTTGGTGTTTATTGTGGTTTTCCCTAGTTGGTGGATTTTCTTGATACCCGGAACATGCACTCCGACATCTACTACTTTCGTTTATTGCACTGCGCAAACGAAATGGCTGATTCTCTTGTCTGGAATGAGCGTTATTGCTGCAGACAGGGCATTGGAAACAGGAACTCCGGACCGAACCGGAGTCCGCCACACGAGGAAATACCACATGCTTCGCAAAATTCTGTTTGGCCTCGCCACCCTCTCCTTTGCTGGCAGCGTGCTGGCTGCCGCCGACGCACCCTCTGGCTATACCAAGTGTGCCCAGATCGGCGCCACCTGCAGCATGAGCGGCACGCACAAGGCTGCCATCGGGAAATCCGGCGTGTTTGCCTACAAGACGGTCACGGGCAATTTCGCCTGCACCCTGGCGAACTTCCCGGGGGCGCCAGCAACATCGTCCTGGTGTTCTTATGACCCGGCGGTGAGCAGCTCCAGTTCCTCGTCCTCTTCGAGCAGTTCCAGCTCTTCCAGCAGCTCCAGCAGCTCCTCGTCATCAAGCAGCTCTTCTTCCTCTTCTTCGGGCGGGACGAGCACGGGCACGGTCAATATGACCATCCCGGCCGCAACCTCTACCACGATCAATCCCGCGACGACCACGATTCCGGCCAACACGGTCAAGAGCTATGGTAACCAGCGCATCGGCGTGAAGAATGCGGTCGGCAACTGCGAAGATGAAGGCCAGATCCCGGTGTTCATCCTCGAAAATGGCGCGACCCTCAAGGACGTGATCATCTATGGCGGCGTGAATGGCTCTGACGGCGTGCATTGCAAAGGCTCCTGCACCATCCAGAACGTGTATTGGGAGGATGTCTGCGAAGATGCCGCCTCCAATCTGGGCGCGGGCGGCACGGTGACGATCAAGAATGTGATCGCCATAGGTGCGAAAGACAAGGTCTTCCAGCACAACAGCAAGAACAGCACGACCGCTCTGTCGGATTCCTACATCAAGGATTCCGGCAAGCTGTGGCGCTCCTGTGGGAACTGCACCAACAACGGCGGTCCGCGCAAACTCTCGATCAGCAACGTGAAGATCGATACGATCGGCTCCATTGCTGGCGTGAATGCCAATTACGGCGATGTGGCGACGATCCGCAATCTGCAGATCAAGGGCTACAAGTCCGGCAGCCCGAGCGTGTGTGTCGAATACACAGGGATCGAGAAGAACGGTAGCGCCGAATCACCGAAGATTGGCGAGAAATGGAATACCGCCGCTTGCAACGTCAGCACGACGGATGTGACGGCTTACTGATCCGGGCGGGGAAGCAGGAAAAACGGGTGCCGCGGCGCCCGTTTTTGCGTTGACAGGCTGGCGCGCGCCTTGCAAACGCAGGCGTAAAAAAGCCGGGAACGCGTCCCGGCTTTTTGTTCGCTACAGGCTTCAGAAGCTTTCGAACTCGCTCAGATAGCGCCACTGGCCGACCGGCAATTTGCCCAGTGGAATCTTGCCGATACGGATGCGCTTCAGACCCACCACGCGCAGACCGACCATCTCGCACATGCGGCGGATCTGGCGTTTGCGGCCTTCGTGCAGGGCGAAGCGCAGCTGATCTTCGTTCTGCCAGCTGACCTTGGCCGGTTGCAGCTCCACGCCATCCAGGGTCAGGCCGTGGTGCAGCAGGCGCATACCTTCTTCCGACAATTCACCTTCCACGCGCACCAGATATTCCTTCTCGATGTCGCTGCGCTCACCGACCAGTTGCTTGGCGATGCGCCCGTCCTGAGTCAGCACCAGCAGGCCTGTAGAGTCGATATCCAGACGGCCGGCTGGAGCCAGCTTGCGGACGACACGGCTCTCGAAACGGCGACGCGTCGGATCTTCGGCCCAGTGATTTTCCGGCGTGATCAGCACGGCGGCCGGCTCGTAGCCGTCTTCGGCCTGACCGGAGACGTAGCCAATCGGCTTGTTGATCAGGATGGTGATGCGCTGGAGCTGGATTTCTTCGGCCACTGGCGCCAGTACGATTTCCTGATGCGGCATGACCTTGCTGCCCAACTCATCGACGACGACACCATCCACCGATACCCAGCCGCGCTCGATGTAATCATCGGCTTCACGACGCGAACACAGGCCCAGTTCCGACATCAGCTTGGAGAGTCGCACTGCGCCTGGCTGATCGACAGGCATGTCTGCAGAGCCGCCTGGCGTGGCCTTCTCCGGGCGACCTGCCTTGCGAGGCCCGTCCCATGCGGCTTGCGGGCGAGTATCGTTGCGGGATTCATCGCGGGGCTCGGCGCGGCTGCGGCCGAAGCTGTGACCCACCGGCGCGGCCGGCATCTGCTCGTCGCTGAAAGTTGCCGGGCGTGCCGGGCCGTCGCGTTCCTCATTGCGGCGCGGGCGCTCGGCATAGGTACGTGGCGACTCATTGCGCTGCGGACGATCACCGAAGGCGGGGCGTTCGCCTTCACGGCGCGGGGCCGGGCGATCATTGTCACGTGCAGGACGGTCGCCGTAGGGGCGACGTTCCTCAGCGCCACGCGGCTGCTGACGCGGCGCTTCGCCTTCGCGGAAAGTCGGGCGGGCAGGGCGATCACCATAGGCCGGACGCTCGCCATCGCGACGCGGTGCGGGACGATCATTGTCACGTTGTGGGCGGTTACCTTCGTAGCGCGGTGCGCCACGATCACCGAAGGCCGGTCGGTCATTGTCACGTTGCGGACGATCACCAAAAGACGGGCGCTCGCCTTCACGACGTGGCGGACGATCACCGTAAGACGGGCGATCTTGCGCGGGCCCACGTCCGGCGCCGCCCCGGAATTCTTCGCGCGGCAGACGGTCGCCAAAGGCGGTGCGGTTTTCTTCACGGCGCGGACCGTCAGAGGGGCGATGGCCCCGCTCCCGGTCATCGCGCTGCGGGCGATCACCAAAGGAAGGGCGGGCATCACGTTGCGGACGGTCGCCAAAAGACGGGCGTTCGCCATCACGACGTGGCGGACGATCGCCGAAAGAAGGCCGTTCTCCCTCGCGATGCGGCCGCTCACCACCCGCATTGCGCTCGTCACGCGGCGCACGATCTGCACTGGGACGGGCGTCGGTGCTTTCATCCCAGGCCCGGTGCCGGCCCGGTGCCGGTGGGCGGGGCTTGCTGGAGCCGCGCAGCGGCGCGCGCGTGCGGCGCTCGGTGCTGGGCGTGGCGGCCGGCTTGCCGGGCAGAGAGAGTTTGGAGCGCTTGGTGTCAGGCATCGTATCGGTACGTCAGTAAGGGTAATTCAATTAAATGGTGCCCGGATAAGCGCAGCGTCATCCGGGGAATGCAGGTGTTCAGGGCTGGTAACCCAGCAGCGCCAAGTGCTTCGGGCGCAGGTAGCACCAGTCCTCCAGTTCCAGTTCGGGCAGCGTGCCATCTTCCAGCGACAGGCCACCCACGCCGAAGCGGTGCAGCGCATCCACATGGTTGCCGGCTGCCGCGATCATGCGTTTGACGAGGTGGTACTGGCCGTGGTCGATGACCAGTTCGATTTCCTTGTCGCCGGTCTTGCGTGCTTGTAGCGCGTGGATCGGTTCGTTGTCGTCGTACAGCTTCACGCCGCTCAGCAGCGCCTCGATCTGCGCATCTTCGACCGGCTGATTGGTCGTGGCACGGTAGCTCTTGGTGACCTGACGCTTGGCGCTGGAGATCGCGTGGATGAACTGGCCATCGTCCGAGAACAGCAGCAGCCCGGTGGTATCCACGTCCAGACGGCCCACGCTCTGCACATTGCGCAGCACCAGAGGATCCGGCAGCAGGTCGTAGACGCATTCGTTGTGTTTGGGTTTGTGCGAGCACTCGTAGCCGACCGGCTTGTGCAGGGCGATGTAGACCTTTTCGCTGTATTCCCACTCCCAGTCATTCAGTTCGAAAGTGAAGCCATTCTCGTCATATTCCGCAAAGGGATCGACGGCAACGACGCCAGCGATCTTCACTTCGCCATCGCGCACCAGTTTGCGGCATTCCTTGCGAGTGCCGAAGCCTTGGGTCTGGAGGATTTTGTCGAGTTGCATCAGGGACTTGGGGGTAAACAGAAAAAGGGTCGCGATTATCTCACCTTGGCGAGCCTTTTCGCGTCAATTTTGCGCAATACCCGGTGAACAAAGGATTCTGCTGCCTTGAAAGCGTCGCCAGTGTCCAGTTTTACTGCCCGCGCATGAAGAGCTTGTCCAGATCGCTCATCGACAGCTGCGTCCAGGTCGGCCGGCCGTGGTTACACTGATCGGCGCGTTCGGTGGCTTCCATGTCGCGCAGCAGGGCGTTCATTTCGGGCAGGGTCAGTTGGCGGTTGGCGCGCACCGCGCCGTGGCAGGCCATGGTGGCGAGGAGTTCGTTGCGCCGCGCAGCGATGACTTCGGTGGCCGGGAAATCGCGCAGCTCGGCCAGCAGCGCACGCAGCAACTCGCTGACGTTGGCGCGGCCGAGCAGGGCCGGCACGCTGCGCACGGCCAGTTCGTGCGGGCCAGCGGGCGCCACGTCGAAACCCATGCGATTGAGCGTGTCGGCGTGTTCTTCGGCGGTGGCTAGTTCGATCTTGCTGGCGTTGAATACAGCCGGAATCAGCAGGCGCTGCACGCTGGGCGCGCCTTCGAGCACGTGCTTGAGCTGCTCGTAAAGGATGCGCTCGTGCGCTGCGTGCATGTCGACCAGCACCAGCCCGGACTCGTTCTGTGCCAGCACGTACACGCCGTGAATCTGGCCCAGTGCATAGCCCAGTGGCGCGGCCCGCGTCGGATCGGCTTGTGCAGGCAGGCTGCCTGCAGAGCCGCGCGCAGCAAGGCTCTGCAACATGGCATGGCTGACAGCGCCGCTGGATGCGGGTCTTGAGAAGGTGGCTGGGCGGAAATTTCCTGAATTTTCCGGGAAGCCTGCGGCAGAACCCCGGAAGTCGCCTTGCTCTTCCAGGCTACGTTGGGGCCAATTGTTCTGACGGGGTTCTTCCACCGCCATGCGGCCCTGTTCGGTCGGGCCGGTGTAATACGGAATTTCGGCGGCTTCGGCGACCGGCGTGACGTGTTGCAGCGGGCTGGCCAGCGCCCGTGTCAGGCCGTGGAAAACGAACTGGTGGATGGCGCGGCCTTCGCGGAAGCGCACCTCGGTCTTGGCTGGATGCACGTTCACGTCGACCCCGGCCGGGTCCATGTCGAGGAACAGGACGAAGGCCGGATGCCGTGCGCCGTGCAGGATGTCGGCGTAGGCCTGGCGCAGTGCGTGCTGGATCAGCTTGTCGCGCACGAAACGGCCGTTTACATAGAAGAACTGGGCGTCGCGGTTGGCGCGCGCGTAGGCGGGCAGGGCGGCGAATCCGGACAGGCGCATGGCGCCGGCATCGACCTCGACGCGCCGGCTGTGGGTCATGAACTCGTCGCCAAGGATTTCGCGCACACGGCGCTCGGCATCACCCGCCGCCAGACGCAAAGTCAGGCGGCCGTTGTGGCTGAGCTGGAAACCGACATCCGGCCGGGCCAGCGCCACGCGGCGGAACACGTCATCGCAATGACCGAATTCGGTGGCGTCGGATTTGAGGAATTTGCGCCGCGCCGGAGTGTTGTAATACAGGTCTTCCACCTCGATCACCGTGCCGCCATTCAGCGCCGCCGGCACTGGTTCGCGTGCACGTTCGGTCACGCGCCAGGCGTGGGCCGCATCGGGCGTGCGGCTGGTGATCTGGGTGCGCGCCACCGAGGCAATCGCCGCCAGCGCTTCACCGCGAAAACCCATGGTGCCGACCGCTTCCAGATCTTCCAGCGAGGCGATCTTGCTGGTGGCGTGGCGTTCCAGCGCCAGTCCCAGATCGCCCTGATCGATGCCACAGCCATCGTCGCTGATGCGCAGTTGCTTGATGCCGCCCTGGGTCAACTGTACTTCGACCGCGCGGCTGCCCGCGTCCAGGCTGTTTTCCATCAGCTCCTTGAGCACCGAGGCCGGGCGCTCCACCACCTCGCCGGCGGCGATCTGGTTGATCAGGACTTCGGGAAGCTTGTGGATGGCGGGCATGCGGTGGATGGCGGGGCGAGGGGAGGCGGCATTATCGCGGAAATGCGTGGGGCACGCATCTTGGAAAAATTGCCGAAGCCGGGATTTTGTAGGGCGGACCCTTCGATAAGCTCAGGAGGTCCTTCAGTCCGCTACCACGCGTGGTGTGCGACTGAAGTCGCACCTACAGGGGTGTGTTTCATCTGCACGTCGGTGTAATTCAGCCTTGCTCCCAAGTGTGGCGAACGTTTACGATGGACATCCGATTGCCGAGGGCCGTGTCATGAAGTCGAGCATCCTGATTGCATCCATTCTGGCGCTGGGCGCCTGTGCGTCCGCACCGCAGCAGCCGGTTTATCCGGGTGGCGTCGTGCCGCTGGAGCGTCAGACTTTGCCCGCCGGTGATGGCTGGGGCGCCGAGGGCGCGGGCACCACGGGCGGTGCGGCGGCGAAGGCGGGCGATGTGTATACCGTGACGAGCCGCAAACAGTTTGTCGATGCGCTCAAACGCTCCGGCAACAGCCCGAAGATCATTCGCGTGCAGGGCACGATCAATTTGAGTAGCGACGATTCCGGTCGCGCGCTGGGCTACAAGGATTACGCAGATCCCGCCTACGATTTCGATGCCTACGCGAAAGCCTACGATCCCGCGGTGTGGAATCGTCAGCCGCTGGTGAATGGCCGGCCGCCGAAAGTGGCCGGTCCGCTGGAGGAGGCGCGTCTGCGCTCGTGGAACCGGCAGAAAGCTGTCGTGCAGGTGCTGATCCCGTCCAACACCACGCTAGTCGGCATCGGCTCGGATGCCCGGATCATCAAAGGCAACCTGTATCTGGACAGGGGCGTCAGCAACATCATCATCCGCAACATTGCATTTGAAGATGCCTACGATTATTTCCCCGGCTGGAATGCGGGCGACTCCTACAGCACCACGCGCACCGCGCCGGTGATCGATTACAAGGGGATCAACCACACGGTGCCTGGCTGTCAGGCGGTACTCGTGGATGACACGCACGGCCCGCATCGCTGCAACGGCGGGCGCTGGAATTCGGAGTTCGATCTGATCTCGCTGAAGGGCGCGACGCAGGTGTGGATTGATCACTGCAGCTTCAGTGACGGTCAGAGTCTGGCCAAAACGCTGCGTAACCTCTACGCCTTGCCCTACGATCAACCCGAGCAGAAAGTCACGCCGCACGATGGCCTGCTGGACATCACCAACGAATCGAACTTCGTCACCGTGTCCAACAGCCACTTCTTCAATCACGACAAAGCCATGCTGATTGGCGGCAGCGACAATGCACCGGCCGATGAAGGCAAGCTCAAGGTTACCTATCATCACAACCTGTACGAGAACCTGCGTCAGCGTCAGCAACTGGTGCGCTACGGGCAGGTGCATAGCTTCAACAACCTGTTCGTCGGGGATGTTGCCGGCGAGCAATACCCGTTTGCCTACGCCTTCGGCCTGGGCGCTGCCGCCAAAATTCAGTCCGAGAACAATGTCTTCCAGATTGCCGGCCTCAATGATCCGGCCGCTCTGGTCAGTTTCTTTGTCGCCGACACGGCGCTGCAGGACAAGGGCTCATTGCTGAATGGCAAGCCGGTCAGCATCGTCGGCAGTTTCAACGCGAGCGGGCCGAAGACGCCCATCAAGACTGACATCGGCTGGACGCCGCCCGTACCCGCCAGCCTGTTGTCACCTGAGACCGTGCCGGCGCATGTGCGCGCCAATGCCGGGGCGGGCAAGCTTTAATGCTGTCTGCGGCAGAGTGCTGAGCAATGAGGACTGAGTGCTGAGTGGGCATGCTTGAAGAGGCCCGCCCAGTAAGCCTCTTCGGGCAGGTATGCTGCAGAGATCCGGCCGGTGCGGCTCTTCAGGCTGTGTGTTGATTTTTCCGATGCTGGGTGCTGCCAGGGTGATACCGCAGATAGGGCCTGGCGCTGGCCGGCCCGACCCGCAGTCTGAAGATCTGCGCGATCCGTTGAATCCATGTCACAGGCCCTGCTCGGTTTTGCCTGCCTTTTGGTGTGCCGCGCCGAGCGGCGGCGCCTTTCGCACAGTATGATGTTCCTTGTGTTGAACGCGATTGTGGTCGCCACGCTTCATGAATTCTGAATCCGCTCATCAATTCCTTGCTGTCTCCTCAGGTGCCGTGGCTTTGCCGCCGCCCGAACGGCAGGCGCTCGCCGTGGTGCAGGATGCGGCGGGCTTCGTCAATCGGGGCCTGGCCATCCTCTGGCGCGAGGTGCTGGGCAGCGAGGCGGTCGACGGCCTGGTCATCAGTGCCGATCTGGCCAGCCATTACGCCGATGCCCGTACGCTCATCGAGCGCGACGATCTCGCCAGCCTGGGGCGTCTGCTGCACGCCCATCTCGAATTGCCCGCCTACCGTGCGCCGGAAGGCGACGGTTCCCAGCTTCTGCATCTCGCGGCCCGCTGCGGTTCGACCGCCTGCATTGGTCTGCTGATCGAGCGCGGCGCGCTGCTGGAGGCGCCTTGTGGCCTTGCGGCGGACGGCGCGACCGCCTTGCTGATTGCGGCAGAGGCGGGACGTGAGGAGGCCGCGCTGGAACTGCTCGTGGCAGGCGCGAACCCGAATGCCTGTTTGCCTGCCGGGCGTGAAACGCCCCTGCAACTGGCCGCCGCGCATGGGCTTGAAGCCTTGGCTACCGCCTTGATCAACATGGGCGCCGATCTGGAGGCGCAAGCCAGCTGGCACTCCTATGACGACCAGCTGGGCACCTACGGCGGCAATGGCGCTCTGCATGCGGCAGCGCTGAATAATCGCCCGGAGATCGTGCGCCTGCTGCTCAAGGCCGGCGCCGAGCGCGATAGCTGCGGCGCGGATTTGCGCACGCCCTTGCACTACGCGGCAGCGCGTGGCTGTACAGAGGCCCTGGAGGTATTGCTGGCAGCCGGCGCTGATCCGGATGCGCTCGACTCCTGTGCGCTGGAATCCTTGAGTACGCGTTTGTCGCCGCTGCATTACGCAGTGATCAACGATCACGCTGCGGCGGTGGCGATGCTGCTGTGTTACGGCGCCAATCCCGCACTGGTCGAGGCCGGCAGTGGCGAAAGCGCGCTGATGATGGCTGAGCGCAGCGAAGATCCGCAGCTGGCCGCGCTGCTCTCGCGTGCGCAGCGCGGCGAGGCGGGCGAGGGCGTGTTCAGTCATCTTGATGACCAGTACATCGTCTGCTTGCCTGCTAACTATGTCGAGTTGCGCGCCTTCTTGCTCAATCTGCTGTCGGAATTCCCGGTCGGCAGCAAGAGTCTGCTGGTGCTGAGCGACTGGCTGGCCGAGATGCTGGGCGCCGAAAACCGGCCGCATCTGGTGCGCGCCTACCGCGAAAGCCTGAGCGGAGGGATTCACTGAGTGTTCCAGTGGCTCAACCGTGACAAGCCGGCGCCCGAGCAATTGGAGCTCGATGGCAAGCTGCAGCAGCTCGAAGTGCTCGAAGAGCGCTACGCCGAGGTGCAGACCGAATACGTCACCCTGCAGAACGCACTGGCGGCCTTCAAGCTGCGCTACTGGCGCCGGGTGGGTGATCTGTATGCCAAGCTTGATGCGCTGCGTGCCGAGGCGGCGCGCCTGCGTGCCCGTCTGGCGCCGCGCGATCCCTTGCGGCAAGCTGCGGTCAAGGCCGCTACGACGCAGGCGCGGGCCAGCGCCGATGCCGCGCGCGAGATTGATGTGGATCTGGGCCGCGAAGATTTTTCGCCGACTGAAGATCTGCGCAAGTTCTACCGCATGGCCGCCAAGATCGTCCATCCGGATCGCGCTGGCGATGAAGATGATCGCGATCTGCGTGACGAGATCATGTCGCGCGTGAATGTGGCCTACCGCGACGGCCATGTGCACACCATCCAGGCCCTGATCGATGAATATCAGATGCGTGCCCAGCCCGGCCATGATGACGCCGCCACCCGCCTGATCCGCACGATCCGCCTGATGTCGCGGGTGCGCGAGCAGATTGGCGAAATCAGCCAGGCCACCGCCATGCTGCGCGAATCCGGCTTGCACCGGCTCTTCAAAACGGTGGAAGAGGCCGAGGCGCGCGGCGAAGACAAGCTGCGCGTGATCGAAATTGGTGTCGAACGCGATATCGCGCGGGCCGAGATCGAGCTGGCGCGTTTGCACAAGCAACTGAATGAATTGAGTTTTTCCGGGACAGAGGCTTCTGAAGAACCTGCCCCGCAAGCCGCATCGGACGGACCTGTACAGGCAGGTATGCCGGAGACGCCCGCCGATACTGAGTCCGTAGAGGTTGTGCCTGAAGCGCCAGTCCGGGGGCGGGTCTCCAGTCAGGCCGAATTGGCCATTGCCGGCTTGCTCGACGAGCTGGGCCTGGCCTGTGCCTATCTGCAACCGCTGGCCGGCAGTGATTACGCGCCAGCTTTTACGCTGGTGGATCGCGACAATCAGACCCTGCTGTGGGAACACCAGACGCACACCGAGGACGAAGAGGCGCGCGTCGATTGGCTGGCGCGTCAGGCTTGGTACGCGGCGAACGGCTTCGATACCGGCGTGAATCTGTTCGTGACCCGCGACGAGCCGGATGGCTCCTTCAAGCTGGAGCGCCTGCGCAAGGTGGCGGAGTACATTCGAGCCACCTGCGGTGGCAGGACTGAGCAATGAGAACTGAGTGCTGAGTGCTGAGTGGGCATGCTTGCAGAGCCTCGCCCGTATTGGTTCTTCGGGCAAGTGTGCTGTAGAGGCAATACAGGCGCGATTCCTGGAAAGGGTGACGTAGGAGCTAGCGAAGCTGGCGATCCACGTCGGTAATCGCCAGCTTCGTTAGCTCCTACGGGACATGCTTGCAGAGCCTCGTCCGGCAAGTGTCTTCGGGCTACTGTGCTGAAGAGGCTTGACTGGCGCGGCTCTTGGGATACTCTGCCTCAGTCCTCAGTCCTCAGTCCTCAGTCCTCAGTCCTCAGTCCTCAGTCCTCAGTCCTCAGTCCTCAGCCGCAGGCCGCTCAATACGTATGTTCCGCCGCCGGGAAGCTGCCGTCTTTCACCGCCGCTGAATACGCCGCCACGGCGGCATCGATGCTCGCCGCGCCGTCCATGAAATTCTTTACGAAGCGCGCCTTTTTACCGGGATAGACGCTCAGCATGTCGTGCAGCACCAGCACCTGTCCATCGCAGTCCTTGCCCGCGCCGATGCCGATGGTGGCCATGCTCGTCAGTGATTGGGTGATTTCGGCGGCCAGTGTTGCCGGCACCATTTCCAGTACGACCATGGCCGCGCCAGCGGCTTCCAGCGCCAGCGCATCGGCCTTCATCTGCGCTGCGCCCGCTTCGGTCTTGCCCTGCACGCGATAGCCGCCGAGCTGATGCACCGATTGCGGGGTCAGGCCGATATGGGCGCAGACCGGCACGCCACGTTCGACCAGAAAACGCACCGTCTCAGCCATGTAGGTGCCGCCTTCCAGCTTCACCATCTGCGCACCCGCAGCCAGCAGGCGCGCCGAATTGCGCAGGGCCTGGGCCGGGCTTTCCTGATAGCTGCCGAAGGGCAGGTCGGCGATCACCCAGGCGCGCTGCGCGGCGCGGGCCACGCATTCGGTGTGATACACCATGTGCTCCATCGTTACCGGCAGGGTGCTTTTCTGTCCCTGGATCACATTGCCCAGCGAGTCGCCGATCAGCAGCACGTCCACGCCATTGCGTTCGCACAGCGCCGCGAAGCTCGCGTCGTAGGCGGTCAGCATGACGATCCTCTCGCCCGCAGCGCGCATTTTCGCCAGAGTGGTGAGGGTGATGGGTTGGGTGTTTTCGAGGTAGCTCATTTGTGGGGACTGGGAAATGGGGACTGGGGACTGGGACGTGGGGGCTGAATAAGCAGGTTTCGGTTTGTAAAGAATCGTAGCAAAGCTTCGGACGGGTGAATCATGCTGCCAGTACCCAGTACCCAGTACCCAGTACCCAGTACCCAGTACCCACTTAAGCGTAGCTGAAATATTCGCGATAACCGCGCATGGCCTGCAGGCGTTGCAGGATCAGTTCGAAATCGTCGTCCTCTTCCACCGGGTTGAGCACTTCGGCGTTGATCACGAAGAGCGGCGCGGCCTGGTAGTCGTGGAAGAAGCGCGCATAGCGTTCCGATACGGTGGCGAGATAGCCTTCGGTGATCTTGCGTTCGGCATCCAGGCCGCGTTTGCGCACGCGCTCGATCAGCGTTTCCGGCTGGGCCTGCAGGTAGATCACCAGATCGGGTTTGAGCGGTGCGGGACGCAGCTGCTGGAAGACGCGCTCGTACAGCTTGGCTTCGTCTTCAGTGAGATTCAGGCTGGCAAACAGCGGGTCTTTTTCGAGGATGAAATCGCCAACCACGCGGTGCCCCGCCTCCAGCCGGGCCGCCGCCTGGGTAAGCAGGTCGGCGCGCTGGAACAGGAATTCGATCTGGGTGGCCAGCGCCCAGCGTTCGCGTTCGGCATAGAAGCGGCCAAGGAAGGGGTTCATCTCCGGCTGCTCCAGCACCAGATCGCCATTCAGGCGCTGCGCCAGGCGGCGCGCTAGGCTGGTCTTGCCGGCACCGATGGGGCCTTCGACGACGATGTATTGGGCTTTGTCGAGCATGGTTTTGAGTGCTTGCGAAGTGTGGCGGTATTGTAGGGCGGACTTCAGTCCGCCGTGCGGTCGGAGTGGCGGACTGAAGTCCGCCCTACGGAGTCATCGTGCTTAGCTGCGAAACATGAAATACACGGCGCCGACCATGCACAGGGTGGCCCACAAATAGTCGAGCTTGAGCGGCTGCTGCATGTAATAGACCGAGAAGGGCACGAAGACGGCGAGGGTGATCGCCTCCTGCATGATCTTGAGCTGGCCGAGCGAGAGCTCCTGCGCGCCGATGCGATTCGCGGGGACCTGAAGCAAGTACTCGAAAAGTGCGATTCCCCAGGCGATCAGCGCGGCGATCATCCACGGGCGGTGCTGCAGGTGCTTCAGATGCCCGTACCAGGCGAAGGTCATGAACACGTTGGAGGCGATGAGCAGACCGCCGGTTTGCAGCCACACGGGCATATCAGAGCCTTTGTCAGTCCGCGATGCGGTCGATGTGCGCGTCCGGCAGCGCGTCAAGCAGTTCGAGCGCCGGGCCACGGCCGGGGATGCGGGTTTCCGGGGCGAGCTCGCACAGCGGGATCAGCACGAAGGCGCGTTCGTGCATGCGCGGGTGCGGCAGGTGCAGGCCGGGTGCGTCGAGGATCTCGTGGCCATACAGCAGCAGGTCCAGATCAAGGGTGCGTGCGGCGTTGCGGGCGCTGCGCTGGCGGCCGAAGTCCTTTTCCAGTGTGAGCAGGGCGTCGAGCAACTCGGTCGGAGCCAGTGTTGTATCGAGGGCGGCCACGGCGTTGATGTAGTCGGGCTGGCCTTCGGTGCCGGGGCCGACGGGCGCCGTGCGGTACAGGCTGGAGCGGGCTACGACGCGGCTTCTCGGCAAGTTGCCGAGTGCCGCGAGCGCTTCGCGCACGGCCGCGACCGGATCACCGAGGTTGGCGCCAAGGCCGACCCATGCGAGATGCGCCATGCGGCTTATTCTCCAGCCGGGCTGCTGCTGCCACCGTCCGCAGGCTTGCGGCGCGGGGCGCGGCGTTTGCGCGGGGCGTCGCTCTTCTTGTCGGCGACCAGCATGGCTTCGCGCTCGTCGGTGTGGGCGTGGGCGAAGCGATCCCACCAGTCGGCCAGTTCGATGTCGATTTCACCCGATTCGCCGCGCAGGCGCAGGAAGTCGTAACCGGCGCGATAGCGTGGCTGCTCGATCAGGCGGAAGGGCGCCTTGCCGGCACGCTTCTCGAAGCGCGGCTGGAGGGCCCAGATTTCGGTGATGTCGCCGGCGATGCGGCGCGTGATGGCGAGTTTCTCGGCCTGCGAGGCGAGCACTTCATCCATGGCTTCGAACAGCGCCGGTTGCGAGTGTTGCTTGTTGGCCTTGCGCGCCGTCCAGTTGGCCAGCACTTCATGCCACAGCAGGCAGGCAAAGAGGAAGCCGGGCGAGATCGATTTGCCGCTGCGTACGCGCTCGTCGGTGTTTTCCAGTGCCAGCCAGACGAATTTCTCGCCCTGTGGCTGCTCCAGAATCACGTCCAGCAGCGGCAGCAGGCCGTGGTGCAGGCCTTCGTCGCGCAGACGTTTGACGCTGACGACGGCGAAGCCACTGGCCAGCAGCTTGAGCATTTCGTCGAACAGGCGCGCCGCCGGCACGTTGTGCAGCAGATCGGCCATCTCGCGGATCGGCTTGCTCGCAGCAGGATCGAGCTTCAGGCCCAACTTGGCCGCCAGGCGCACGGCGCGCAGCATGCGCACCGGGTCTTCGCGGTAACGCGTGGCCGGATCGCCGATCACGCGCATGCTCTTCTTTTTCAGGTCGGCCACGCCCTTGTGATAGTCCAGCACCGTTTCGCTGGTCGGGTCGTAATACAGGGCGTTGACGGTGAAATCGCGCCGCGTGGCGTCGTCTTCGATGCAGCCATACACGTTGTCGTGCAGCACGCGGCCATGTTCGTCGGTTACCGTCTCATCATCGTGCAGGGCGCGGAAGGTGGAGACTTCGATCGTCTCCGGGCCGCTCATCACATGCACGATGCGGAAACGCCGGCCGATGATGCGCGAGCGGCGGAACAGGTGGCGCACCTGTTCGGGCGTGGCGCTGGTGGCAATGTCGAAATCCTTGGGCTCGATGCCGGCGATCAGATCGCGTACCGCACCACCCACCACATAGGCGGTGAAGCCGGCCTCCTGCAGCGTGCTGCAGATCTTGCGCGAGGCGGGCGAAACCATCTCGCGATGGATGCCATGCTGATCGAGGGAGACGACTACGCCTTTGGCTTTTGGCGTGCCTTTGGCGTGTGATGTGGCAGCACTTCGGGTGAATACCTTGCGCAGCAATTTTCGAATCATGCTTGTGTCGAGAGGGGCCGTGGCCCTAGTAAGGGTGCGTGGAAAATCAAGAGTATACCGGGCGGCGGCGGATTGTCCCAGAATCCCTCGCTGCACGTGGGGGCTGCGGGTGGGTGACGGGGCGGTTGAGTGATTGCCCGCTCAAGACTTTCTGGCCCGTCGTTCCGCCAAGTGCGCCTGCAATGTGCGAAACAGCCAGCTGCGTGGCGGCTCAATGCCACTGCGCACATACTCCAGCGGGCTTGGGTCGAGGTAGAAGCGGTGTTGCAGCCGCTCTATCCCGCCGCGACCGGCAAACAGGATGCGGTCGCCCGATTGAAGCTTGGCGTCGAGGGCGGGCAGCATGGTCTCGGTTTCTCCGCGTAGCAGTAGTAGTGGCACTGCTCGGAGTGTTTCGGGCGGGGCGACAGGATTGATCAGCAGTTCGCGCAGCAGCAAGGGGTGCGCGGTCTCTCCGTTGAGCACGGCGCGCAGTCCGGGGTGAGCGGGTTCGCAATCGAAGACCCAGATATGCGGCACCCGTTCTTCCAGTTCGGTGAGCAGGCGTACGGCAATCTGCTCGGCCAGTTGCGAGCCGTGTTTGCGTACCTGCAGCAGGAAGCGGTTGAGCAGCGGTGAAACCAGTAGTTGCAGGCATTCACGCACCATGATTTCGGATTTCACGAAGCACAGATGGGCACGCGCCGCTTCGATCAGGCTGCGCTCGGCCACGTGATTCTGGCGCACGATGACGTGCAGACCCGGTTTGAGTTTGCGGGCGCGGGTGACGAGCGCGAGGTTCATGGCGTCGCGGTCCGTGCAGGCCACGATGCCTACGGCGTTCTCGATGCCGGCAGTGTGCAGGCTGTCGACCGAGTTGTCGCTGTGCTGCAGGTGGGGTTCGTCGGCCAGCCGGTCGTTCGAATCAATAGCTGTCCAGCTTGAGCCGGTACGTTCCAGCGCGCGCGCCACTGCATGGCCAAAGCGCCCGTAGCCCAGCACCAGCCAGTGGCCTTGTGGCACGACGGGCGGCTCCGGGCAGGCGCTGCCGGGCACGCTGGATAGCCACTCCTCCACCCACAGCACCGCCGGGGTGGCGAGCGCCATCTCCAGATTGATGGCAAAGGTATCGAAGGGGTCGATGACGGCGATATTCGCGAAACTGTCCAGATTGGCGCGAGCCAGTGTGCTGTGCACCCGGGCAATGATCGTCAGTTCGGGCGCCAGCGCGGCCGCGCCGATGGCAATCGCCTGAGCCGCTTCGTCATCGCCCACCAGGACGATCAGGGCTTTGCAACGTGGGTGAGCCGCGCCAGCGTCCTGGAGCACGTCGGGCCAGCGGGCGTCGGCGCAGAGCGACAGCGGCGGTTCGTGGTAGATCTCCACATCGGGCCGAGCGGCGCGTTCGGGGCGCAGTTCGATCAGAACGCTGCGCGTGCCCAGCTCGTCGAAGGCATGCGCCAGGGCCGTACCGCTCTGGCCATAGCCAGCGATGATGTAGAACGGTTCGTCCAGCCTGCGTACCCGGCGGGCAAAGCTGCTGCGCGCGATGGCCGTACGGAATACCGCTTCCTGCACCAGCGCGAAAATACTGCCCAGTGCATACGCCCAGCAGGTGACCGACAGATAGATCGTGAACGTGATCCAGGCGCGCTGGGCATCGGTGAAGACGAAAGGCAACTCGCCGAAACCGATGGTGGTGGCGGTGTAACTGACGACATAGAAGGCGTGAAAGAAGCTCAGCGACGCAGCTTGCCCTTGCGCGTCCAGACCAGGCATCGCGACCAGGCCGGCCACCGAAATCGCGTAAGCCAGAATCAGCGTGATCAGCGGCGTGCGCAGTCGGCGCAGCGCGATGAACAGTACGTCACCCACGTTGGCAGCCTTAGCGGCTTTGCTTGAGGGTTTCGCCGATCAGCAGGATCACCGAAATCATGTTGGCAACCAGCGCACCCGCCGACAGCGAAACCACCACGGAAATGATGCTTCCGTCCATCGGCTGTTGGTGAATGTACAGCTGCCATGTCCACACCAGACTTGCTGCCACCAGCTGGACCAGCGCGACCAGACTGGTTGCCAGATGAGTCGCTCCGATGTGAGTGCGGTCGCCGAACTTGAGCACGGTAGCAATCAGGTTGACGACCAGTGCAGCAAAGAGCTCTGAGGGATGATGCAGGTCCACTCGGTCCAGATCGCCGATAACGAAGCCGAAATTCAGCGTGCAGGCGAGGATGATGAAGAAGCCGAAGATAACTTTTTCAAGGTTCATGGCGATGAAGTCCGGGTTGGTTATTTACATCCTGCCAGCAAGCTGCGGGGCGCGAGGTGGCCTTGCCCGAAGGGGGCAGGGCTGCCATCTCAAGCCTTCAGGATGATGCCTTCGCCCGCGCCTTCTTCATCGCGCCCGCGCAAGCTGATGATCGGCCAGCCCAGAGTCTCGGCACGCAGGCGCAGGCCTGCATCCGGATCGACGACGACAGGGTCGCTCACCACTTCCAGCAGCGGCACGTCGTTCAGCGAATCACTGTAGAACCAGCTCTTTTCGAAGCAGCCCAGATCCAGCGCCATCGATTCCAGCCAGGCATTCACGCGGGTGACCTTGCCTTCGCGGAAAGCTGGCGTGCCGCGCGCCTTGCCGGTGAACTGGCCGTTATCGAGGGCCGGCACGGTGGCGATCAGGTGCGGCACGTGGAAGTAGTAGCGCACGATGCGCTCGGTCACGAAGGCATTGGTGGCGGTCACGATGGCGCACAGATCGCCCTGTGCCAGGTGCCAGTTCACCAACTGCTTGCCCATTTCGTTGACCATGCCAAAGGCTACGTCATTCATGAACTCGTCATGCAGAATCATCAGTTCTTCGCGTGAACGGCTGGCCAGCGGGGCAAGGACGAAGTCGAGGAATTCGTTGATCTGCAGCGTGCCGGCCTTGTATTGCTCGTAGAAAGCATCGTTGCGTGCCTTGAATTCCACGGGGTCGACGACCCCTTTGTCGCAGAGGAACTGGCCCCAGGCGTGATCGGAATCGCCGTCGAGGAGGGTGTTGTCGAGATCGAAGAGAGCGAGGTTCATGGTGTTTCGGTGAGGCGTTAGGTGTTAAGGATGAGGCGTCAAAAAGGCAGGCCCGGTTCGCATTCGTCGTGCAGGATTTCGCGCAGCAAAGGCAGCGTGACCGGTCGTGACTGGGTCAGCGAAGCGTCGTCCAGTGCGTCGAGCACATTCATCAGCCAGAGCTGATCGCGGCGGCCGTGGCGCAGCAGGTATTCAACAATATCGGCGTCCAGCAGCATGCCGCGCGCGCCCGCGTGTTCGATCAGCAGCATGCCCTTGGCGTCGTCGTTCAGCGGCTGGATTTCGAAAATCAACGCCTGGCCGATGCGCGTGCGCACGTCTTCACGCAGCTTCAGTTGCTGGGGCGGTGCACTGCCTGCCAGAATCAGCGAGCCCTGCGCTTCGCGCGCCTGAATCAGCGCGCGGAATAATGCCGCCTGTCCGGCTTCGTCGAGTTGATCCACGTCGTCCAGCGCCGCAACAAGCCCATCCTCCATCAGCAGTGCGGAGCCTTGCTGTGCCGGCAGATAGGCTGAAGGCCGGCCACTGGCGCGGCTCTCCGAGAGGGCTGCGTGCAGAAGATGACTCCGCCCGGTGCCCGGCGCTCCCCAGATATACAGCCAGCTGCCGTCACGCGCCGCAATCTGGCGGCGCAGCGCCAGCATCAGCGCGGCGTTGTCGCCCACGACGAAGTTTTCCAGCGTCGCTGGCACCTGAGGGCGCACGTCGAGCGTCAGCTGCTGCATGGCAACTGGCTGGGCAAGGCGCGGTAGGCGGGCACGAACATGGCGGAATCCGGCGGAGTTTTGCGTAAAAGTTGCAGAGCGACTTCTCGACACTCCCCTCTCTCATTTGGGGAGAGGGGTTGGGGGTGAGGGAAACGAGCATGATTTTCATGTTCGTAGGCGAGGGCGCAATCTTACCGGGCCGGGGGCTGAACTCAAATGCCGGCAGACATTTCCCTTCTCGCGAAGCGGGAAGTAGTCGGGCGGCAAAGCGTCTGAGCAGGTAAAATGCCGCACTTTCCCGATTGCCCGAGCTCCCTATCATGGCCCAGACCCCTCTCGATTACGCCGCTGCTGGCGTCGATTACAGCAAGATTGATCCGCTCAAGATCCTCGCCCAGAAATCTGCCAGCGCCACGGCCCGCAACCTTGCCGGGCACGGTGTCAGCGAGATCCCGGCCTCGCGCGGCGAATCGGCCTACGTGATGGACATCGGCGGCACGTTGATCGCCTCGATCACCGAATGCCTCGGCACCAAGGCACTGGTCGCCGATGCCGTGCGCGCCATCACCGGCAAGACGCACTACGACGCCATCGCGCAGGACACTATCGCCATGGCCGTGAATGACCTGATCACTGTTGGCGCCACGCCGTTGTCGGTGCACGCCTACTGGTCCGCCGGCGGCAGCGAATGGTTTGCCGACGAGCAGCGCATGGTCGATCTGGTCACCGGCTGGCAGCAGGCCTGCGACGTGTGCAAAGTCAGCTGGGGCGGCGGCGAAACGCCCGCGCTGGCCGGCGTGGTCGAAGCCGGCCGCATCGATCTGGCAGCCTCCTCGGTCGGCGTCATTCCCTCGCGGGATCGTCTGACCCTGGGCGACAAAATGGGCGCGGGTGACGCCATCGTGCTGCTCGCCTCCAGCGGCATCCACGCCAACGGCGTGAGTCTGGCACGCAAGCTGGTCGAGCGTCTGCCGCAAGGCTACGCCACCAAACTGTCGGACGGCCGCCTTTACGGCGAAGCCCTGCTGGATCCGACCACACTCTACGTGCCGGTCACCGAGGCCCTGTTCGCCGCCGGCATCGTGCCGCATTACTCGGCCAACATCACCGGCCACGGCTGGCGCAAGATGATGCGTCACCCCGGCAACTTCACCTATCGCATCCACACCCTGCCGGACGTGCCGCCGGTGCTCAGCTTCATGCAGGAACACGCCGGCATCGATGACCGCGAAGCCTACGGGAGTCTCAACATGGGCGCCGGTTTTGCCTTCTACGTCGCCGCCGAGCAGGCCGAAGAAGTCGCACGCATCGCCAACGAACTGGGCGTCAAAGCCTGGGTCGCCGGCCGCGTCGAAGCCGGCCCGAAGCAGGTCGTGATCGAGCCGCTGAACCTGACTTATGCGGCGGATGAGTTGCATTTGCGGGCTTAATCGTCATAGACAGCTAACGAAAAACCGACCCGGGCGACCGTGTCGGTTTTTTTACGAAGGACATTTCGATGGCAAAAATTTTCTATTCTTGGCAGGCTGATCGATCAACCAAGACGTGTCGGAATCTGATCGAAAGAGCGCTCCAGCAAGCCATTGCAGAGTTGAGTAGCGATGCCGAGATTGATAAGGCAATACGAGAAGAACTGGAGCTGGACAAGGACACCAAAAACGTTCCCGGTTCGCCGCCCATTGTTGAAACAATTTTCAACAAGATCGATGAAGCAGCCATATTTGTACCGGATTTGACCTTTGTTGGGTCGCGTGCGGATGGTAGGCCTACACCGAATCCGAACGTGCTGATTGAGTATGGTTGGGCACTCAAGTCATTGACCCATTCACGAATTGTGCCGGTTATGAATACTGCGCATGGTGAGCCGACTGGTGAGTCAATGCCCTTCGATATGCGGCATTTGCGTAACCCGATTCAGTTTTGCTGTCCTGATAGCGCGGATGAAACAGCTAGAAAGACCGCTCGGCAAGGTTTGGTGAAGGCCTTCAAAGAGGCGCTACAAGCAGTTTTTGTGAGCGGGGCGTTAAAAGAAATGCAGCCGCCTGTAGCTTTATTTCAGGCGAAGGAGCCTATGTCTGGGAGGGCTAGATTCAGGGCTGAAAATGACCCGATTGGGTTTACTCATTCACAGATACAACTTAAAAAGCCCGAACCAATCCGTTTGAATAGTGGGGCCGCCATGTGGCTTCGGTTGATGCCGAAACATGTACAAGCCAAGCAATGGTTGAGTACTGAAATTGAACGCGCTCTGCGCCAGAATGGGCACATTCCGCGTCCTGTGAACTGGTCGCGTGATGGGAGTCTTAGTTTTGTTCGTGGAGACGATGGGTTTGGAACATGCATGAACGTTGATGGTGATAAAACTCCCGCGACGTTCTATGGATTCAGGTCTGGGGAAGTTTGGACTACCGACACTATTTTATTGTCATGCGATCCGTCAAAAGTGCTGTTTGATGAGGATGAGTTCTGCGTCGTCTTAAAAGAGGCTGCAGCGTTTCTTGAACGCCTAGGTGTTTCAGGCCCCTACCGTTGGATTGCAGGACTGGAGGGCGTTTCAGGCCGGAGTTTGCCCGCGCCTGATGACGGTATTCAGCGTTGGTTGTCGCAGTCGCCGATCATGAATGAAGTTGTCGAATGCGAGGGAGAGTTCTCTGGGAGGTCCGACGATGCGGTATTGGCGTTAGAACCATTCTTTGAGTTTGTATATGACGCGGCACATAGGACGCGCTAAATGCAACCGAGTAGGGCGCGCACCGCGCACGCGAACCGGCCGCAAAGGCCCATCCATCAAGGCTGTGCAGGCAGGTATCCCGGAGACGCCCGCTGCATGCGGCTCTCCAGAGGTGTAGGGGGCAATCCTCATGCCTTTATGGCGAGTAGCACGTCTGTGCTACGCCTTGTGCTAAAGTGCAGAAAATCCTCTCAGGAGTCTGCCATGTCCACCACCACCATCCGTTTGCCCGAGGCCCTGAAGGCGCGCATCGCCCGCGTGGCGGCGCACAGCAATCAGACTGCGCACAGCTTCATCCTTGAGGCGATTGCCGAGAAGGCTGAGCTGGCCGAGCGGCGCAAGGACTTCGAGGAGCTGGCCGGGCAGCGCTATGCGAAGATTGTGGCTACTGGCGAGACGATCCCGTGGGCCGAGATGCGCAGCTACCTGGAAGACAAGCTCGCCGGCAAGGCGACCGAGACGCCGCAGGCCCGCAAGCTGGCGCGCTGAGCGTGGCGCGCATCGAACTGGCGCCGGAAGTCGCCGAAGATATCGAGCGGATCTACACCCACCTGGCGCAATACGAGGTGGCAAATGTCGCGGCGCGCATCCAGGAAATCATTCAGGCGATTGCCGCGCTGGAGCACAATCCCTTGATTGGCAGACCCACAGAAGGCGGCTTGCGCGAGCTGGTCGTGGGGCGTAACAATCGCGGCTATCTTGCGCTGTATCGTTATCTGGACGAGATCGATACGGTTTTTGTGCTGGCTTTGCGCAGTCAGCGCGAGGCAGGTTACGCACGAGACGCTTAGCGCCAAGCCGCTCCAGACCGAACAACATCCATCCACACACATCAAACATGAGCACAGCCCACGACTTCATCCTCTTCGATCTGGACGGCACCCTCAGCGATCCGCTGCAGGGCATCGGCCGTTCGCTGAACTACGCGCTGGCGCATTTCGGTTATCCGGAGCGTGAGCTGGCCGATCTGGCGCCGTGCATCGGCCCGCCGCTGGATCAGAGTCTGGCGCAGCTGACCGGCACCACCTCGACTGAGCACATCGGCGAGCTGGTCGCCAAATACCGCGAGCGTTACGGCGACATCGGCTATGCCGAGAATGTGGTGTATGACGGGATTCCGCAAGCGCTCGCGCAGCTGCACGCCAGCGGCATTCCGTTGGCCGTGTGTACCTCCAAACGCGCCGATTTCGCCGAGCGGATTCTGGATCTGTTTGGCCTGCGCGAGTATTTCCGCTTCGTCAGCGGCGGCGATGTGGGCATCCACAAATGGCAGCAGATCGCCGGCCTCGTCGCGCAGGGCACGGTGACTTCCGCCAGTCTGATGGTGGGCGACCGCGACGTGGATATCGATGCTGGGCAGCGCAACGGGCTCAGCGCGGCGGGCGTGCTGTGGGGCTTCGGTTCGCACGCCGAGCTGTCGGCCGGGCAGCCGCGTTATCTGTTCAAGCAGCCTGACGAGCTTTGTCCATCGCTGCTTGCCTAGCCCGATTTCGACGGCTCGCCCGTTGAAGCAGCACGACTGAATTTCTCGAAAGGAAGAATGATGCGCAAGCTTGTGTGTGGGGTATTCGCGGTGCTGGTATTGACGGCTTGCGGCAATAAGCAGGAGTTTTCTGGCGAGATGGCCAAGTCGGCCGTTGCGCCGATGCAGGCGCGCAGTGCTGCCGCTGATGGTGCGGGCGCGGCGGCGGAGGCTGAGGCGGCAGTGCCGCGTCACATCGAGTTGCGTCACATAGTGGTGATCGAAGTAGCGGCAGACAAGCTGGAGGGCGTGTGGCGTGAGCGGCTGGAGGCGTGCAAGTTGCCTGCTTGCGAAGTGGTTGCGGCGGGGATCGAGAATCAGCGTGGCGATCTGGGTACGGCGAATCTCTCGCTACGCATCGTGCCGGCGCAGGCCGGTGGCTTGCTCGACACCCTGCGCGGTCTGGGCAAGCTGGCACAACATCAGATGAGCCAGACTGATCGAACCAACGAGGTGGTCGACATCCAGGCGCGCCTCAACAATCAGAAGGCGCTGCGTGATCGCCTGCGTGCGCTGGTCGCCAGTCGCAATGTGGCCAAACTCAGCGAACTGCTCGAAGTGGAACGCGAGCTGGCGCGGGTGCAGACCGAGATCGATTCGGCTGAAGGCCAGATGCGTGCCACGCTGGCGGTGACCAAGAAAACCAGTTTTGACATCAATTTCCGCACGCCGGCTTCTATCGCCCGGCCGGGTTCCTGGGAGCCGATTCGCAATGCCTGGAACAATCTGGGCCGTGTTTTTGCAGATAGCCTTGCTGCATTGATGTACTTCGTGGCCGGTGGCTTGCCCTGGTTCGTCATCGGTGGAGTGGTTTTCTGGGGCCTGCGTCGCCTGTGGCGTCTGCGCCGGGCGCGGCGTGACAGCAAGCCAGCCTGAAGCTTGCGCATGACGGATTCTTCGCCCCGGCACCTGCCGCCACGCTTGCCGTCTTCCATCGTGGCACTGGCCTGTTTTTGGGGGCTGGCCGAAGCCACGCTGTTTTTCATCGTGCCCGATGTGCTGCTCAGCTGGCTGGCCTTGCGCCGGCCTTGGGCGCAGGTCTGGCGCGCGTGTTTGTGGGCGCTCGGCGGCGCCTTGCTGGGCGGGGTCTTGATGTATGGCTGGGGCCGGCTGGCGGCGCCTTCGGCATTGGCCACGTTGCAACAGATTCCGGCGATCAGCCTGGCGATGTGCGAAGCCGTCGGCCAACAGTTGCGCGAGCAGGGAGCGCTGGCGCTGTTCACCGGCCCGCTCACCGGCGTGCCGTACAAGATCTACGCCGTGCAGTCGGGCGCGCAGCAGGCCAGCCTGTGGCTGTTTCTGGCGATCAGCGTGCCGGCGCGCCTGTTGCGCTTTCTGGCCGTGGCCGGTCTGGTGCGCCTGATCTGCCGGGCTTTTCCGGCCATGTCGGTGCGCTTCAGGCAAGGTCTGTGTATGGCGGGCTGGAGTAGCTTCTATCTCTATTATTTCTGGCACTTTGCCTGAAGATCCGCATCTGGGTTGGGTCTTCAGCTGGCCTGCCGTGACAGGCCCATGGGTATTGTCTTAGCGGGCAGGGTGGCTGTAGAGGCTTACTGGTGGCGGCTTTCGGGGATGTGATTGATTCCAGCTTGGACGTTCTTTTGTGCCACAGAAAACGGCGGAAACTGGCCGTTTGTACCAATCGGCCAGCTCGCGACGAGGGGACACTTTTGGCTGCTATAAAGAGCTTTCAAGTCACCCGACCCTGAAAGGAAAAATCATGAGCTTTTTCGGCAAGATTCTCTCGAAACTCGGTTTTGGCGGCGATGAAGCCGCTGCCACCACCACGCCTGCTGCGCCTGGCCCCGCCGTGGCAGCGGCGGCCGCCGGCGTAGCACCGGTCGTGGCTATTGCTGTGGTGGATGTCGTCGCCAAACTTGAGGCCCTGGCCGGCAGTCACGCAGAAAAACTCAACTGGAAAACTTCCATCGTCGATCTGCTGAAACTGCTCGGGCTGGACAGCAGCCTGGCGAGCCGCAAGGAACTGGCGACCGAGCTGGGCTGCCCGGCAGAAAAAATGGGCGACTCCGCGCAGATGAACATGTGGTTGCACAAAACCGTGCTGCAGAAGCTGGCCGAAAATGGCGGCAACATTCCGGCGGATTTGCTCGACTGAAATATCGTCAGATAGTGTGTTCAGGGGCCGTCGCGTTTGCGTCAGCCCCTTTTTCTTGTCTTGAGCAATGATGCAAGTGCTGGAGAGCCACATCTGGCAAGGGCCTGCAGGCAGTGGACGGGCAGGGTGGCTGGAGATGCTTGCCGGGAATGGCTCTACGCAGTGATGTTGGTTTAGCGGGTGCTTAGGGTATAGGGCAGGACCACGATGTCCAGAACAAACGAGAACGGGAAGTCGATGGCGGCCAGCACGCCCATCCAGCATTCAGTCGAGCAATTGCTGGCGGCGCCTGCCACCAGAGCGGCATCAATCTGAGTGCCCGCCATCACCTTGTCGCTGGAGCAGGCGTAGGCGCCGCTGCAACTGAGACCATAGATCGAGGCGCAGGCTGATAGCGAAAGCACCATGGTGGCATTGGCGGCGATTGTCCGGATGCGGTGCATGTTGTTTCCTTATGGCGAGTGAGCCGCCTGTGGGTTGATTGGGCTGAAGAGGCCGCTGAGTGAGGGGATACCGGATATAGCTACTTTTCGTTACTTAATTTTTGCCCCACATTTTGAGCAAAATTTCGGGCTTGAAAACGGGTTCTGGTTGTGAATAGTCCGGCCGCAATCGTCGCAAAAACGGATAGTCCGGATGTTCAGGATTGCGATCAACACTACCGCCGGTCCCATAAACTGGAGAACTTGTGTGGATTTCGACGAAAACCAGATGAAGCCAAGAAACAGTGCGCTGGTCACGATGATGAATAGCGGGAGCACTCGCCGTTTCAGCGCAGCATTCCTGTTCAGGAAGAAAAACAGAGCGCTTCCGATTCCGAGGGCGATCCACACTGCGATGAACAACTGAAAATCCTTGGGCATTTGTGCTTCCTTGGATAGGTAGTATTTGAAGTTGTGTCTGGGAAAGCGAATTTGCTAAAAATGCCAGTATGCGAAGTTGGCCGCGATGAAATCCTGTTGCTCAATACAGAACCAAAGTATCCCGCCACCCATCGCAATCATCACGAGTGCCGCTATGGACGTGTAGAGCGAGCGAAAGTGCTTTTGGCGTTGAAGCCAAGCATTGAAGATCATGGCAAGACATCCCCATAACGCGAGCAACCCGCCAGTGCCGAAGAAGGTCAGCCAGCCGGGCTTTGTTGCGGGAAGTCGCGGGTAGATCAACCCAAGGCAGAACACCATAAGGACAGGCGTTGCGATCAGAGGCCAAGTGTATTGAAGCAGTCGAGTCGAAAGAGGCTTGCGCTCGTCTTTGTCTTCATTCATTGAAACTCTCCCGAATGGCATTCCTCACGTCTCAGCGCAACGCGTGAGTTACAACTGGCTCGCCGCCTTCACCGCCAGATAGCGATTCACGGTTTCAATCGCCAGATCTTCGGGCGCGACGTCCAGGCACAGCACGCCTTCGGCGCGCAGGCGTTTGAGGGCGGCTTCGCGGCGGCGGGCGTAGCCGACGGCGGCGGCGAGGCGCGCGGCGTCGTGGGCATTTTCGATGCCCTCGCTCTGGGCGCGATCCAGTGCGGATTCGCGCAGGCTGGCGACCAGTACGAGATGGCGTTTGCCGAGCAGGCGCGTGGCGGCGATCAGGCTCTGATCGTCTTCGTCGCGCAGGTTGGTCATCAGCACGACCAGCGCGCGCTTGCGTTCGCGCAGCAGCAGTTGTTGGGCGGCGCGTTCGAAATCGCTGACTTGCAGCGTGGGTTGCAGGTCGTAGGTTTCGCGCAGGATGCGGCTGACGGTGGCGCCGGAGTGTTGGGCAGGCAGGTAGCGTTCGGGCCCGCCGAGGGTCATCAGGCCGACGCGGTCGCCGTGACTGAGCGCGACGTAGGCGAGCATCAGCACCGAATCCAGGGCGTGGTCGAAATGCGAGAGTTCGCCATCGCGCGCGCCCATGCGTCGGCCGCAGTCGACGAGCAGCAGGATGCGTTGGTCGCGCTCGTCCTGATACTCGCGCGAAATCATCTTGCCCATGCGCGTCGTGGCTTTCCAGTCGATCTGGCGCATGGAGTCGCCTTCGCGGTATTCGCGCAGCTGCGAGAAATCCATGCCCTGACCACGCCGCCGACGTTGCTGCAGGCCGAAGCGCGCGTTGCGGTAATCGACGGCGCGCAGCGCATGACGGGCGAGTGGCGCGAAGTTGGGATAGACGCGCACATCCTGCGCTTCGCCGACTTTCGTCTGACGCAGCCAGGCCTGCCAGGGCGAGACGATGCGTAGCTCAATCTGGCCGAATTGATGGTCGCCGCGCAGCAGGGCGCGCACGCGGTAGCGCAGGGCGAAGCTGTTATTGCCGGCGGTGAGGATCTGGCCGGGCAGGCCTTCCTGGGCGAAGCCGGCCGGATGATGATCGAATACGCTGAGCCGCGCCGGCACTGATCCGGCCCAGTGCAGGCGAATCTCCACGGGCGACCATTCGCCCACCGCCAGCGTGGCATTGACCACGCGCTGGCTGGCCGGCAAGGGCTGGGCGCGCAGCAACAGCCAGTCGGCAGTGGCCCACAGCAGCAGCACCGCGCCCAGGCCGCCACACCACGGGCTGAGCGCCGGCAGGAAGACCGTGGCAATCGCCAGAGCGAGCCAGACGGCCAGGGCGGTGAGGAGGCGGTTGGAGGGCAGGGTCATGCTGGCGCCCTTAGTTCTGTGGCGTGGGTGACCGTGTTGCGCGATAAGGCAAGACGGCTCCTTCCCTCTGTCAGGGGGAAGGTTGGGATGGGGGTGTGAGCGTCAAACACGGTTTGAGTGTTAATTGTGAGACTGGACCCTCTCCCTAGCCCTCTCCCTTGAAGGGCTAGGGGACTGCTGAGTGGGCGCTCAGCCTGTCCGCTTGATAGGAAGGATGAGTTCATGACTCGACTCAAGCGCGCGGTGCGTCAGTACGTGCCAGCAGGCTGGTGAGGATACCGTCGATGCTCAGGCCTTCGATTTCGGCTTCCGGCACCAGGCTGATGCGGTGGCGCAGGGCCGGCAGGGCGATGCGCTTCACGTCGTCTGGGGTGACGAAATCGCGCCCGGCGAGCAAGGCCATTGCGCGAGCGGCACGCACCAGGGCGATGGCGCCACGCGGGCCGGCGCCGATGGCGATGCCGGGCCATTCGCGGGTGGCGCGCACGATGCGCACGGCGTAATCGAGGACGGCTTCATCCACGCGCAGACCAGCGGCGATCTGCTGCATGGCGATGAGCTGTTCGGGTGTGGCAACTTGCTGCACGGCATCGACTTCGAGCTTGTCGCCGGTGCGGCCGGAGCAGGAGGCGCTGACCAGCGCACGCTCCTCGTCCAGCGTCGGGTAGTCGATCAGTACCTTGAGCAGGAAGCGGTCGAGCTGTGCTTCGGGCAGGGCGTAGGTGCCTTCCTGCTCGATCGGGTTCTGGGTCGCCAGCACGAGGAAGGGCGGCGGCAGCGGGATGGTTTTGCCTTCGATGGTGACCTGCGCTTCCTGCATCACTTCGAGCAGCGCAGCCTGGGTCTTGGCCGGCGCGCGGTTGATCTCGTCGGCCAGCACCAGATTGGCGAAAACCGGGCCACGGCGGATTACGAACTGGCTGCTGCGCGTGTCGTACAAGGTGTGGCCGGTGACGTCGGCGGGCATCAGATCGGGCGTGAACTGGATGCGTGAGAAGTCGCCGCCGAAGGTCTTGGCCAGCGCTTTGACCAGCAGTGTTTTGCCCAGACCCGGCACGCCTTCGAGCAGGATGTGCCCGCCCGAGATCAGTGCGCACAGGGCGTGTTCGACGACGGCATTCTGGCCGACGAAGACACGGGCGATTTCGGCGCGCAGGCTGCGCGCGAGTTCGGTGGCTTCAAGGGGCGTGGTGGGCAGGGTCATGGCTGTGTCCTGGAATCAAGAGTGGGTTGGCGCAGGCGCTTGCAGTGATCGCGCAGCAGAGCCAGGGTCTGGCAGCGGCGCAGGAATTCGTGATGCGAGTCAGGCTCGGGCGTGAGGGCGCGGTGGATTTCGCCGGCTTTGATGCCGGTGAGATGTTCTCCCAGTGCCTCGCGGCTGTCGATCTCGGGGTGGCGATGTTGCAGGGCTTCGAGCTGGCGCAGCACGTCTTCGCGCAGCGGCGCGATCAGCGGCTCGTAAGCGCGTTGTTTGAGCAGAAAATGGCCGCTGGCGGCGAGGTGTTCACCCAGGCCGGGGCGCACCGGGGCTGGCTCCGGCAGCAGCGGGCCGAAGCGCGGAGCGACGCGGCGCAGGCCGGCGATGATCAGGATGGCGAGCGCAAGCAAGGCTTCCGGCGCATGCGCGGCAAGCCATTCGAGCAGGCCCGGATAATCCGGTGCGAAGAGCATCAGCACCGGCCGCTTGCCTTCGGGCAGGCTCAGCAGGCGGATGAAGAAGGGCGCGTGATCGGCCTTGGCCAAACTGTCGTTATCGAAAGGCGAGAAGTCGCCAACGGTGACGTAGCCCTTGCCATGGCGGAAGCGGGCGTAGATCGAGGTGACTTCGCCGGCCTCTGCACTTTCGTCTGTGACGCTTGAGTCGGAATCGATGTCGACTTCAGGTTCTGTTTCGGATTCTGCTTCGGCCTCGTCCACGTCTCCGGCGGCTTGCGCCTCTGGTGCGGGCTGCGCTTCTCCGGCAAGCCCGATGGGTGCAGGCGCCAGCCCGGCGGTTTCGGGATGTGGCGCCAGCCCCACAGGTGCGGCGGTCTCGTCGGGCGTGCTCTGGGCAGTGGCCGGCGCGGGGCAGGTGCCGCTGCCGCCCTGGCTGTGCGAGCCGCCGCTCGGAGCTTCGCCGACGGTGAAGATCCGAGCTTCTTCGTCGTCCGAACTTTCCGGAAAGCTGCCGTGCAGATCGACACTCCAGATCGCGTTGTCATCCAGATCGAAAACGGGAGTGTGGCGCAGCTTGAGCTTCAGGTGCCGGCCTTCGATCAGCAAGGCGCGCTCTTCTTCCGCGTAAGACAGGTTGCCGCGCAAGTTGACGCCCAGCGCAGCGAGCAAGGGGTCTTTGTCGTCTTGCTCGGCCAAGGGCAAAACCAGATGGCCACCACGTTCAATCCAGCCGAGCAACTTGGCGCGCAGGGCCGGGTCGGCGAAGCTCTCGTGGCCGCTCAGCAGCAGCGTGCTGTCGGACGCCAGATCGTTCAGACGCGTCAGATCTTCGCTGCGCTCGGCCGGATAGCCGAGGCGGCTCAGCAGCAACATGCCTGCGTGGTAATCGTTGCGCAGGGCTTCTTTTGAATAGCCGGTGCGCTTGGTGGTGGCGTGCCAGGTCAGATTGTCGTACAGATACCAGCCAAGCGCGCCCAGCAGCACCAGCAGGGCAGCGATCAGGATCAGGCGGGCCTTATTCACGCGCACCTCCGCCGAATTCGCGCCACCATTCCTGACACAGGGTTTCGATTTCGTGCGCGCCGATCTCTTGGTGCGCGTAGGCCAGGCGCTGCCAGCAACCCAGCAGGCGGGCGAGGAAGGCGGAGCGCGCGGGCGTGTGCTGGCGCACGCGGCCAAGGCAGTCGCCCTCGGTGTCGCCGCGCGCAAAGGGCACCTGTTCCTGATGCGCCAGACGCGATAGCGTGCCGCGGAACAGCAGGCTCAGCGCCGCGCGCGTGTCCCCGTTGCGCGCCAGCTTCAGGGCCGCACCGGCGATGTCGTCGGGCAGGGATTGCGGGCGGATGTCGAAGCCAGCCAGCTCCGCCGGCGGCACATAGCGCGTGCCGCGCCGGGCCATCCAGCCGAAGCGTGAAATCAGGTACACGAGGATGGCCACGACGCTGAGAATCAGCACCCAGCCGCCGACCCGGCCGAGCATGGCGAAGGCGTTACCAACCCACTTGGCGGCGCTGGCAATGCTGTCGAGCACGCCCTTGAGCCAATCCGGCAGCTTGCTCGGCTCATTCTTTTTCTTTTTGTCGTCGCGCCAGCGCAGTTCGCGATCCGCCTCTTCCTTGCCGAAGGCCGGATCCTGCATGACGCTCTTGATTTCCTGCGCACTGCGCTCCACCGCCTGCTCGCGCAGGGCGACGCTATCCGCTGCCAGTGCCGGGTGTGGGGCCATCGCGCCGAAGCCAATCGTCAGACACAGCAGCAGGCCGACAAAGCTGCTGGTCAGCGCGCTGGCGCGCTCGGCCGCGTGGGCGCGATTGAGACGGCGCAGCTGCAGCTCCACGTCCCAGGCTTCCAGATCGGTGCGCCGCTTGATGTAAAGCATGAAGCCACCGGCCACGTAGAGCGGCTCCAGCAGCAGGCTGCAGAGCAGCAGCGGCAGATTGAGCAGAAGCGAGAACCACCAGGGGGCGTGCGTGAACATCTGGCCCAGACTTTCGAAATCCGGCCACATCGATTGCGGGATCAGCATCGCGATCAGGCCAAGCAGGCCCAGCCACAGGATGCCTTCCAGATGCAGCCAGATGATCGTCTGCCAGCGTGCCGCACCGCTGATGCGCCGGCCCAGCAAGGCTTTGCGCTGACGTGCAGCCCGCCCGCGCAGGCCTTCCAGAACGTCGACCGGCAGCTGGATGCTGCGCGTCATGCTGAAGCGGCCCCAGGTCAACGCGGCGAGCAGGCGCGAGTTCCACAGCAAGTTCGGCAGGGTGCGCAGGGTGGCACGCACGCTCGGCGTCTCACCGAAAACGGTGTGGCTGATGACATGCACCGCAACACGGTCGAAGGCCGGTTTGAGCCACCACATCAGGGAAATCGCCAAGGCGATGTCACCCAGCCACAGCGAAAAAATCAGGCATAGCACGGCTGCCGTCGGCAGCGTCACGGCAAACCAGGCGGCATACAGCGGGCGGGCATGGCGGATGCCCAGACGCACGCCCAGATCAAGCGCTTCCCAGTGAGTGCGCGGGCGCAGGGCGACGGACAGGCGCTCAAGCTCCATGGCGGCTCCCATGGTTTCGTAGGTGCGACTTCAGTCGCACGCCACCGGGAGTGCGACTGAAGTCGCACCTACGTAGAACACGCGCCGTGGCGTCTTGTCGAAGGAGGTGTGCCGAAGAGCCGCAGCGGACGGACTTCTTCAGGCATGCAGGCTGAAGAGCAAGGCGCAGAGCGGCTCTGCAGACAGGCATCGGTTCCGTCGAAAAACTACCGGTTTGGGGCTGGATATTCATGTGCGATCCCTCCCCGCGAACACGAAGTAAGCCAGCGGCAGCAGACTCAGCACGCTGCCCACGCTCAGCTTGATCGGCAGGCCCAGCTTCAGTGGCGACCAGAAACCTTCGATCAACGCCGCGATCACCAGCATCACGGCCAGGCCGCAGATCATGCCGATCAGCGCGCGGGCGGTTTCGCGCAGCGCTGCGCCGCGCGTGCGCTGGCCGGGAGCGATCACCGCGAAACCGAGGCGTAGACCGGCCGCTCCGGAGAGGATGATGGCGCCCAGCTCGAAGCCGGCGTGGCCGATGACGAAGGAGTGGAAGTTTTCGCCGAGCCCGGCCTGGATCAGGCGCATCTCGACGACGCCGAAGGAGAGGCCGTTGCTTACCAGGGCGAAGATGGTCAGCAGCCCGGCCGTGATGCCGCCGGCGAAGCAGCGGAAGGCGATGCTGACGTTGTTGAAGATATAGAAGCCGAACATCTGGAAGTCGGTCGAGGCTTCGCGCGCTACCCGACCCAGCGTTTCCGTGTCGGTGCTGTACATCTGCTCCATGCGCGCCACCTCCAGCGGGCTCATGATCAGATAGGCCAGATCCGGCTGCAGGTGCACTGCCAGCATCATCGCCAGATGCGGGCCGAACAGCAGCAGGGCCGCCGCCAGCACCCACCAGCGCATGGCCCGCACATCCACGGCAAAGCCGCCGCTGGCATAGCGCCAGGCGCGCTGGCCGAAATTGCCCTGCGCGCCGTAGAGCGTGTCATGCCCTTGCTGAACCAGCTGGTGCAGCTGTTCGACCAGTGACAGGCTGTAGTCACGGTCGCGCGCCAGCGCCAGATGCTGGCACAGCTGACGGTATCGCTGTGGCAGTTCATGGGCAGGGAAGGGCGGCTGCTTCAAGGCGTTCTGTTTCGTGCGACGCAGCCGGGCGTGCGCGAACCATTGCTCGAAAGCTTCCCAGTCGGCCGCGTGCTGACGTTCGAAAAATTCCTGTTTCATCGGCGTCGTCCGACCAGATGATTGGCCAGGCCCAGCAGGCGTTGCGCGCCCTGCGGCCCGGCGTCGGCCTGGGCCAGAAAGGGCACGAGATCGGCCAGCTCTTCCTGACGCGCCGGGGTCAGGCTTTCGGCGCGTTCGGCGAAGGCCACCAGCGCGCGCTGGGTGGCGCGATCCAGCGGCGCAGCCGGCACGATGGGCGCTTCGTCGGCCAGCGCTGGCAGGGCTTGTTGTTTCTCGCGATAGATCACCAGCGTGCCGGCAACGATATCGCCGAGGCGGCGGAATTCGCGATGGCAGAGCATCGACACGATGCCGCAGCCATACGCGAAGGGCAGGAAGTCGGCGGTGCGCAGCAGATTGCGCGTGAAGGACGCGCCCCAGCCAACCGGCGTGCCGTTGTCATTGACGACGGCCAGGCCCATCGAGCGCTTGCCCGGCGTGGCGCCCTGATTCAGCACTTCGAAGAGCACCGGGTAGAACCACTCAAGCAGGAACATCAGGATCAGCAGGATGCCGCCGCCGAAGTTGCCCAGCCCGGCCAGCGCTCCGGACAAGGTGGCGATGATGCCGAAGCGGATTGCGGCGTCGATGAACCAGGCCAGCGCGCGCGGCAGCAGACCGGCCGGGCGCAGTTGCACCTCGATCAGTTCGGGCGTGGTGACGGAGCGCAGGGTATCAAGCATGAGTGGTCGCGACAGCGCCCGCAGGCGCCGCCGCTGAGCAGGCTGGGATTATTCTTCGATGAAGATGTCGCGGTAGGCGGTGTAGATCGAGGCGTAGAGAAGGGGGAAGACGACGAGCAAGCCGAGGAACAAGGGGATGCTGCCAAGGATCATGAGCAGAAAGCTGAGGATGAAAAAGATCAGGCCGGGAACGAGATTTTTCATGCAGCCGGCGAAGCTGGCTTTCATCGCCTCGAAAGGCGTCAGGCCCTGCAACACGATCAGCGCCGGGGCAAACCACATCGCGGCATAAAGCATGAGCATGGCTACCAGGGCGAGCAGCACCAGCAGGACAATCCCGACAATTGCCGCCGCGCCGAAGCCGGTTCCTGTCGCTGCAAAAATGGCGACGCCGATCCCGCCAATGATGGCGATCGGAATGAATACCGCCATCGAAAAGGCCATGGTCAATAGCCCTTGAATGCACAAGGGGCCAAGGTGCTCCTGAAAACCGCCAAACAGGTCGCCGAGGGCCAGTTCGCCGGATTCGCGCTGACGCTCACAGGCAATCATTACGCCGCCCATCAACAAGGGCATGAGGACGACGGTGACCATGTTCACCAGCGGGATGATGGCGCACACCATGTAAATCAGCATGAAAACCAGGAACAGACCGATCCAGGTGCCGGGCGATTGCTTGAACATTTCCCAGGCGCTGCCGATCCAGGCCGAGGCGTTGCCGGCCGGCACTTTGCGCCCGCCGGGGATGAAACTGCCTTCGTTCGCGTATTGCTCCTCGTCACTGAGGATGGCGATGGGCGGGGCGTAGGGATTGGTGTCGTGTTCGCTCATGCTGGCGGCTCGCGGGTCTGATGCGTTGAAGTGTCCGGCAGAATGCCGCAGGCGCATGCCGGGCGCAAGCGCCGTCTGCCGGATGTCATGGCGTGGCGCTCGGCTTGTGGTATTTGTGCAGCAGGGTGGGCTGGCTGAAGAGCCGCGCGGGGCTTGGTTCTGCAGTATGCCTGCCTGCGCAGGGCCGCTGGATACGGCTCTTCGGGCAGGTGTGCGGCGGATGTTGTAGGGCGCAATCGAAGCGTAGCGCATTGCGCCGCAGGCAAGGCGTTCATGGGTGCTGAGGCGGCGTTGTGTGCATGCTTCGGCGCAATGCGCTCCGCTTTGCTTCGCTTTGCTTCGATTGCGCCCTACGGTGACGCGTGGCTAATGCTCCAGCCGGTGCTTGCGCGCCACTTCGTGCTCGTCGAGCAACTGCATCAGCGCGGTGTAGCGGCGCGCATCGAATTCACCGGAATCGCGGGCGCCGCGCAGGGCGCAGTCCGGCTCCTTGAGATGATTGCAGTCGCGGAAGCGGCAGGTGCCGAGCAGCGGACGGATTTCCGGGAAGCCGCATTCGATCTCGTTTTTCGTCAGATGGGCGAGGCCGAAGCTTTGCAGGCCGGGGCTGTCGATCAGCTGGCCGCCGCCGGGCAGAGCGTAGAGACGGGCGTGGGTGGTGGTGTGCTTGCCCGAATCGAGGACTTCGGAAATCTCGCGCGTGCGCGCATCGGCATCGGGAATCAGCGCGTTGGTCAGCGTGGATTTGCCCATGCCGGACTGGCCGACGAAGAGGCTGGTGTGATCGCGCAGGCGCTCACGCAGTGGCTCGACATCGCCCATCGCGCTCATTTCCAGCACCGCATGGCCCGCCGCGACGAAGGCCTTGAGCTGGGCGCGGCAGGCTTCCAGCGAGGCGGGGATGTCGCTCTTGTTGAGGACAATCAGCGCGGCGATATCCTGCGCATCGGCGGCGACCATGCAGCGTGTGATCAGCTCGTCGGAAAAACCCGGCTCGGTGGCGACGACGACGACAATCTGCGTGACGTTGGCCGCGATGAGTTTTTCCTTCCATTGATCGGCGCGGTAGAACAGGCTGGCACGCGGCAGGATCTTGTCGATCACACCTTGATCCGGCGCATTCAGCGCCATCTCGACGCGATCTCCGCAGGCGATCTCGCTGCGCTTGGCGCGCGGGTAGCACAGGGCTTCGCCGCCTGTGTCGAGCCGCACGGCATATTGACGGCCAAAGGCCGCGATCACGGTGCCCTGGGCGATGGTGCTGACGACGTTGTCCTTGCTCATGCCTTGCCTTGCAAGCGGCCGATGCGGATGGCCGCTGGCGGGTGCGAATCGTAGAACAGCGAGTGCAGCGGATCGGGTGTCAGGGTGCTGGCGTTGTCGCGATACAGCTTGGCTAGCGCCGTGACCAGATCGCTGGCTTGGGCGTTCGCCACCGCATAGGCGTCGGCCTCGAATTCATGTTTGCGCGACCAGAAGCTCATCAGCGGCGTGAGCGGAAAGGTCACCAGCGGCAGCGCCAGCGAGAACAGGATCAGCGCCAGCGCTTCGGATTGCGCCTGCACGCCCAGACCGTTGTAGAAAGCGGCCTGCTGGCTGAGCCAGCCGAGCACCGCGAAAAGGGCCAGCGACAGCACGGCGAACAGCGCCACGCGCTGCCAGATGTGGCGATGCTTGAAGTGGCCGAGTTCGTGGGCCAGCACGGCCTCGACTTCTTCGGGCGTCAGGGTGGCGAGCAAAGTGTCGAAAAAGACGATGCGCTTGGCCGCGCCGAAACCGGTGAAATAGGCGTTGCCGTGGGCGCTGCGCTTGGAACCATCCATCACGAACAGACCCTTGGACTTGAAGCCGCAGCGCGTGAGCAGTGCGTTGATGCGTGCAGCCAGTGCCTCGTCCTTGAGCGGCTCGAACTTATTGAACAGAGGTGCAATGAAAATGGGATAAATCACCATCGCGGCGAGGTTGAAGGCGATCAGTACGCCCCAGGTCCACAGCCACCAGTCGCTACCCATGCTGCGCATCAGCCACAGCACTACCCACAACAAAGGTGCGCCGATCAGCACGGACAGCGTAGTGCTCTTGACGAGATCGGTGATGAAAGTCGCGGCGGTGGTCTTGTTGAAACCGAATTTTTCTTCCAGCACGAAGGTGACATACAGCGAGCCCGGCAGCTCCCAGAGAAAACCCAGCACGCCCAGTGCGCCAAACAGGGCGATGCCGTGCCACAGGCTGGTCGGGTCGAGTACGCGGCCGAGCTGTTCATGCAGCACTTGCAGGCCGCCGCCGAAGGTCAGCAGCAGCAACCAGACGATGCCCAGCGCCAGATCGATCCGTCCGTAGCGCGATTTGGCTACTGTGTAATCCGCAGCCTTCTGGTGCGCGGCCAGATCGATGCTGGCCGCGAACTCGGCCGGCACGGCGCCCCGGTGCGTGCGCACATGGGCAGCCTGGCGGATGCTTAGCCACAGGCGGATGACGGTACTCAGCACGAGGAAAAATACGAAGGCGATGCTCAAAGTCTGGGAATTCATAGGCGGGGCAGAAGTCTTTCGGGTAGTGGCGTTCTGCCGGGTGCGTGCGAAAATGCAGGCCACTCAATGCAGACCGGAAAGATTATATGGCACAGGATCAAAACAACCTCGTCTGGCTGGATATGGAAATGACCGGGCTCGAGCCTGATCGCGACCGCATCATCGAAATCGCCATGATCGTGACCGACGTGAATCTGAATGTTGTCGCCGAAAGTCCCGTGATCGTGGTGCATCAGAGCGAGGCCGTGCTGGACGCGATGGACGACTGGAACAAGAACACCCACGGCAAGTCCGGCCTGATCGAGCGCGTGCGTGCCTCGACGACCGATGAAGCTGCGGCCGAAGCGATCTATCTGGAGTGGATGGCGCAATACGTGCCCAAGCGCACGACGCCGATGTGTGGCAACACGATTGGCCAGGATCGCCGCTTCATGGCGCGCTACATGCCGACGCTGGAAGCCTACTTCCACTACCGCAATATCGACGTCAGCACCCTCAAGGAACTGGCGCGGCGCTGGAATCCGCCGGTATTGGCCGGTGTGAAGAAGAGCGAGGCGCACACGGCGCTGGCCGATATCCGTGAATCCGTTGCCGAGCTGGCGTATTACCGCGAGCATTTCCTGAAGCTGCCTGCCTGAAGATCCTCGCCCGGCTTGCCTGCGCAACAGGCCTGCCTGGAGAGGGCCGCCGGGTGCGGTTCTTCAGCTCGCCTCAGTTCAGGTATTTGACTGCTGTGTAGCGCGCACTGCGCTGTTCGCTGAGCGGAAAACCGAAGCCGATTCCCATGCCGCTGTGGCGGCTGCCGAACATGCCACCCGTAGAGATGCTGCTGCCGGTCTGTGATGAGGTGACGACTTCAATCAGGGCGTCGGCGCCGATTTCGCGGGCTTTTTTCAGGACGCCGGCTGAAATGCTTTGATGGCGCTCATCCACGGCGGAATTGAACGAATCCTCGATGTAGCCGAGGATTGCGTACTTGCGATCCGGCTCGCCAATGAACCAGACGTCCATGCCTTCCGTGGTGAAGCGCGAGCCGCCCTTGCCGCTGTAGCTGTTGTCGCGACTCTCGTGCGGGTAATAATTGGTGGTGGCACAGGCTGCGAGCATGGCGCCGACGGCGATGAGGGTAGTGAGCCGGAGCAGGGTTTTCATGGCAAGTTCCTGAATGGATAGCGTTTTGCAGTGTAGGCCGAGCGTTGGTTTTGCAGAAGGGCTTCCGACGTTCGGACATTTTTGGGCTGTGTCAGAGAAGATTTTGTGCGAAACATCCTGAAGTCTGGGCTTGCACTGCGTTTTAAAATCCTCTATAGTTCGGCTCCTCGTTGATTTAGAACGAGATTTTGCAGAGTTAGCTCAGTTGGTAGAGCATCCCCTTGACATGGGGAAGGTCGTTGGTTCGAGCCCAATACTCTGTACCAGAATTTTGAAAATCAGGCGATGAAACTGGCTGGTTTTCAGTAAAAGACAATTGACTCAAGTGTTTGCGACAGTTTTGTCGCGCCTTGCAACGAATATTTCAGCAACAAGGAATCGAAAATGTTCCGAACGCACAGCACGACATTTGCTCGGTAAGCGTTTCGGAGTCGCCTTCGATCTGTTGTTGATTGAAAAAAGTGCGGCTTAGCCCGCACTTTTTTTTCGCCCATTTTTTACGTTCCCGATTGAGGCCACCGCAATGCCGAATATCACGCTCCCCGATGGTTCCGTCCGCAGCTTTGAGGCTCCGGTTTCCGTCGCCCAAGTCGCCGCCTCGATTGGTGCAGGTCTGGCCAAGGCTGCGCTGGCCGGCAAGGTCGATGGTCAGCTGGTTGATACCTCGCATGTGATGAGCGCGGACGCGAGTCTGGCGATCGTGACCGAAAAGGACGCGGACGGGCTGGAAGTTATTCGCCACTCCACGGCCCACCTGCTGGCTTACGCGGTGAAAGATCTGTTTCCCGAAGCGCAGGTCACTATCGGCCCGGTGATCGAGAACGGCTTCTACTATGACTTCGCGTATTCGCGCCCTTTTACACCGGAAGATCTCGAAACCATCGAAAAGCGCATGGGCGAGCTGGCCAAGAAGGATGTCGCCATCAGTCGCGAGGAAATGGAGCGCGACGAGGCTGTCAAGTTCTTCCTCGGTCTGGGCGAGAAGTACAAGGCCGAGCTGATCGAAGCGATTCCGTCCGGCCAGACGATTTCTTTGTATCGCGAAGGCGATTTCATCGATCTGTGTCGCGGCCCGCACGTACCCTCGACCGGCAAACTCAAGTTCTTCAAGCTGATGAAAGTGGCTGGTGCCTACTGGCGCGGTGATGCCAAGAACGCGCAGTTGCAGCGCATCTACGGCACCGCTTGGGCCAAGAAGGAAGAGCTTGAGGCCTATCTGCACATGCTGGAAGAGGCTGAGAAGCGCGATCACCGTCGTCTCGGCAAACAGCTGAACCTGTTTCATCTGCAGGACGAAGCGCCGGGCATGGTGTTCTGGCATCCGAAGGGCTGGACGCTGTGGCAGCAGGTCGAGCAATACATGCGCGAGCGCCTGAACGCCTCTGGCTATCAGGAAGTGCGCACGCCGATGGTGATGGATCGCACCCTGTGGGAGAAGTCCGGCCACTGGGAAAACTACCGCGACAACATGTTCACCACCGAGTCCGAGAAGCGTGACTACGCGGTGAAGCCGATGAACTGCCCGGGTCACGTGCAGATCTTCAATCACGGCCTGCGCTCCTACCGTGATCTGCCGCTGCGTCTGGCCGAGTTCGGTTCCTGCCATCGCAATGAGCCGTCTGGTGCGCTGCATGGCCTGATGCGCGTGCGTGGTTTCGTGCAGGACGATGCACACATCTTTGCGACCGAAGATCAGATCGAGTCCGAAGCCATGGCTTTCGATGCGTTGCTGATGAGCGTGTATCAGGACTTCGGTTTTCACAACGTTGAGGTAAAGCTGGCCTTGCGTCCGGACAAGCGCGCCGGCTCCGATGAAATCTGGACCAAGGCAGAGGACGGCCTGCGCGCGGCGCTCAAGGCTTCAGGCAAGGAATGGGAAGAGCTGCCGGGTGAGGGCGCCTTCTACGGACCCAAGGTCGAATATCACATCAAGGATGCGCTCGGCCGTTCCTGGCAGTGCGGCACGATCCAGCTGGACTTCGTGCTGCCCGAGCGTCTCGACGCCGAGTACGTGGCCGAAGACAACTCGCGCAAACGCCCAGTGATGTTGCATCGCGCGATCCTAGGTTCGCTGGAGCGTTTCCTCGGCATCCTGATCGAGAACCATGGCGGTGCTTTCCCGCTGTGGCTGGCGCCGACGCAAGCCGTGATCCTGAATATCACGGGCGCACAGGCCGAATACTGTGCGGATCTGGCTGAAAAGCTGCGGGCGCAGGGCTTTCGGGTTGAAGCAGATTTGCGGAATGAGAAGATTAACTATAAAATCCGCGAACATAGCTTGCAAAAGCTGCCCTACCTGTTGGTTGTCGGCGAGAAAGAAAAAGACGCTGGCATGGTCGCGGTAAGACTCCGTGGCGGTCAGGATCTGGGGCAAATGCCCATAACTGAATTGGTCGAGCGTTGGCAGGGTGAGCTGAAAAGCCGCCAAGCCTAGTCTCGGTTTTATTGTTTTTTTGGAGATTTCACCATCGCTCAGGAAAAGAACGCACACCGCCTCAATCGGGAAATCAGTGTCCCAGAGGTGCGGCTGGCAGGGGAAGACGGCGAACAATTAGGTATTGTTCCAACGGTTGAGGCGCTGGCCATGGCCGAAGAAGCGGGTGTTGATCTGGTCGAGATCGCACCGCAGGCCAAACCGCCCGTTTGTCGTTTGATGGACTACGGCAAGTTCAAGTACCAAGAGCAGAAGCGGGCACACGAAGCCAAGCAGAAGCAGAAGCAGATCCAGGTGAAGGAAGTCAAGCTTCGCCCGGGTACGGATGAAAACGATTACCAGATCAAGATGCGCAACATGACGCGCTTCCTGGAAGAGGGCGACAAGGTCAAAGTGACCCTGCGCTATCGTGGCCGTGAAATGGCCCACCAGGAATTCGGTATTCGTCAGCTGGAACGTATCAAGGCCGATCTGGGCGAGCTGATTGTGGTTGAACAGTTTCCCAAGCTGGAAGGGCGTCAGCTGGTGATGGTGATTGCGCCGAAGAAGAAGACCTGATTTTGCGGGCATTGAAAGATGTCCGCGGGGGCGCAGCAGCCTTGGTTTGACCTGCTGTAAAACAAGTGGTGCCTTGGTAGTTAAAGCACTCCGTCAGGAGTCACCGGGTTCCCTATCCAATAGTTGGAGTTTTAAATGCCAAAGATGAAAACCAAGAGCGGCGCTAAAAAGCGCTTCAAGGTTCGCGCGGGTGGCAGCGTTAAACGCGGTCAAGCGTTCAAGCGCCACATCCTGACCAAGAAGACCACCAAGGCGAAACGTCACCTTCGTGGTATGACCAGTGTTCATGACACTGATACGGCACGCGTTCACGCGATGATGCCCTACGCTTGATTCAGGAGATAATAAATGCCTCGCGTTAAACGTGGTGTAACGGCTCGCGCCCGCCACAAAAAAGTACTCGACAAAGCCAAGGGTTACCGCGGCCGTCGCAAGAACGTATACCGCATTGCCAAGCAAGCGGTAATGAAGGCTGGTCAATATGCCTATCGTGACCGCCGTCAGAAAAAGCGTCAGTTCCGTGTTCTGTGGATCGCCCGTATCAATGCGGCCGCTCGCGAACTGGGCCTGACTTACAGCCGCTTCATGAATGGCCTGAAAAAAGCCTCGATTGAAGTCGACCGTAAGGTGCTGTCTGATCTGGCTGTGTTTGACAAGCCCGCATTTGCGGCTCTGGCCAATCTGGCCAAAGCACAACTCGGACTGTAAGCAGCGCTGCAGGTTGAAAAGGAGGCGCAGGCCTCCTTTTTTTTGCTCTATCGTCAGCGTGCCTTCTGGTGGCACGCGAAATCAAATTCGAATGTGAAGTTGACGTGGAAAACCTCGATCAATTGCTCAATGAAGCCGCCGCCGCGTTTGCCGCCGCCGCTGATATGAACGCGCTGGAGCAGGCCAAGGCCCGCTTTCTGGGTAAGAGTGGCAGCCTGACCGAATTGCTCAAGGGCCTCGGCAAGCTTGATCCGGAGGCTCGCAAGAGTGCTGGCGCCGAAATCAATCGCTGCAAGACGGCTATCGAAGCCGCTCTTGAATCCCGTCGCGACGCGCTGCGTTCTGCCCAGCTGGAAATCCAGCTTGCGGCCGAAGCCTTGGACGTGACTTTGCCAGGTCGTGGTATCGGCCGTGGTGGTCTGCATCCTGTGATGCGCACGCAGGAGCGCGTCGAAACCTTGTTTCGTTCCATCGGGTTTGAAGTGGCCGACGGCCCCGAAATCGAGGAAGACTGGTACAACTTTACCGCGCTGAACACGCCTGCGAATCATCCGGCGCGTTCGATGCACGATACCTTCTATCTGGAAGGGGCGAAAGATGTGTTGCTGCGCACCCACACCAGCCCGGTGCAGATCCGCAGCATGCTGGCGCACGCCGCCAGATATGCCAAAGCCGAAGTGATGCCCGAGCTGCGCTTGATTGCGCCGGGTCGCGTTTATCGTGTGGACTCCGATGCGACGCACTCGCCGATGTTCCATCAGGTCGAAGGCCTGTGGGTGGGCGAAGACATCAGTTTTGCCGGCCTCAAGGGCGTGATCATCGACTTCCTCCAGCAGTTCTTTGAAACCGATGAGCTGCAGGTGCGCTTCCGTCCGTCCTTCTTTCCGTTTACAGAGCCCTCCGCCGAGATTGATTTTGCTTTCATGAGCGGACCGAACAAGGGGCGCTGGCTGGAGATCGCCGGCTGCGGCATGGTGCATCCGGCTGTGTTGAAAAATGGCGGCATTGATGCGCAGCGCTATACCGGTTTTGCTTTCGGCATGGGTCTGGATCGTTTGACCATGTTGCGTTATGGCGTGAATGACCTGCGCCTGTTCTTCGAGAATGATTTGCGCTTTCTCGCCCAATTTCAGGACTGATCGAGATGCAGTTTTCCGAACAATGGCTACGCGCCCTGTGTAATCCCCCGCTTAACTCCGAGGAGTTGTGCCACCTGCTGACCATGGCTGGGCTTGAAGTTGAAGAGGTTGAAGCGATTGCCCCGCCGTTTACTGGCGTGGTTGTGGCGCAGATCGTGAGCTTCGAGAAGCACCCGAATGCCGACAAGCTGCGCGTGTGCAGCGTGGATGTGGGGCAGGGCGAGTTGCTGCAGATCGTGTGCGGCGCGCCGAATGTGGTGGTCGGCATGAAAGCGCCGTGTGCGATGGTCGGTGCCAGCCTGCCTGGCTTTGACATCAAGCCGGCCAAGCTGCGCGGTATCGAGTCCTTTGGCATGATGTGCTCGGCCAATGAACTGGGTATGACGCAGGCGCATGACGGCCTGCAGGTGTTGCCGGATGACGCGCCGGTGGGCGCCAATCTGCGCGACTACCTGTCGCTGGACGACAAGAAAATCACCATCAAGCTCACGCCGAACCGTGCGGACTGTTTGAGTCTGGCTGGCGTGGCGCGTGAGCTGGCGGCCCTGACCGGGACGCCAGCGACTTTCACCGCGCCAATGGATGTCGCCGTGGCGCACATCGAGCAGCGCTCCGTAGTGCTGGACGCGCCGGAAGCCTGTCCGCGTTATTGCGGTCGCGTGATCACGGGCGTGAATGTGAAGGCGGCCACGCCGGACTGGATGAAGAGCCGTCTGGAGCGTTGTGGCGTACGTTCTATCAGTGCTGTGGTGGATGTCACCAATTATGTGATGCTCGAACTCGGTCAGCCGCTGCATGCCTTCGATAACGACAAGCTGCAGGGTGCGATTCACGTGCGCTGGCCGCTTGTGGGTGAAAAAATCACGCTGCTGAATGGCCAGGAAATCACGCCGGCAGCGGACATGCTGCTGATTGCTGACGAAACCCGCGCACTCGCCTTGGCGGGCGTGATGGGTGGCGCCGAAAGTGGCGTGACGGACGATACGCAAGCCATCTTCCTCGAATCCGCATACTTCCAGCCGGACGCGATTGCAGGCCGTGCGCGCATTCTTGGCTTTTCGTCGGATGCCTCGCATCGCTACGAGCGCGGAGTGGATTTCGAACTCGCCCAGCGCGCGATGGTACGTGCGTCTCAGTTGATTATCGAGCTGTGTGGCGGTGCCGTCGGGCCGGTGGTCGAGGCTGTGGCGGCGGCGCATCTGCCGCAACGCGCAGCCGTAAGTTTCCGCCCGGCGCGTGCCCGCAAGGTGCTGGGTTTCGAGGTGTCTGATGAGGCAATGCTGGCCTCGCTCTCCAGACTGGGTATGCGCACAGCCAATGCTGGCGCGGCTCTTGAGGTGACGCCCCCGAGCTATCGTTTCGATATTGCGATTGAAGAGGATCTGATCGAAGAAGTCGCCCGCGTGTATGGCTACGACAATATCCAGCCGCTACCGCCCAAGGGTCCGGCTACGATGCAGTCCAGTACCGAAGCTGCGCGTCCGGTGCATCGTCTGCGTCGCCAACTGGCGGATCTGGATTATCAGGAAATTATCAGTTACGCCTTTGTGGAAGAGGCTTGGGAGCGCGATTTCGCCGGCAATGCGGATCCGGTCAAACTCGCCAATCCCATCGCCAGCCAGATGAGCGTGATGCGCTCGACGCTGCTGGGCGGGCTGGTCGGCGCCTTGAGCAGCAATTTGCGTCGGCGTGCGAGTCGTGTCCGTCTGTTCGAGACGGGGCGTTGCTTCGCCAAGGATGCTGCAGGCGCGCCAGTGGCGGGTTATTCGCAGCCAATGCGTGTTGCTGGTCTGGCCTGGGGTACGGCGGAGCCGGAGCAGTGGGGCCAAGCTTCGCGCCGTGTCGACTTTTATGACGTGAAGCGCGATGTTGAGCTTTTGCTGGGCAATCGTGCTGAATTTGTCGCCGCGAAACATCCTGCCCTTCATCCGGGCCGATCAGCGGCGGTCAAAGTGGATGGAAACGTGACAGGCTTCATGGGTGAACTGCACCCGGCTCTGGTACAAAGCTATGGTCTGGTCACGGCGCCGGTGGTGTTCGAACTGGCGCTCGATAGCGTGCTGGCCGCAAGCGTGCCCGCCTTTGCCGAATTGCCACGTCATCCTGCGGTAATGCGTGATCTGGCGCTGGTTGTGGTCAATGCCGTGACGGCGGACACCTTGCTGGGCGTGTTGCGTGCGGCGGCGAGCGAGATCGTACGCGGCGTTGAGGTATTCGACGTCTATTCGGGCAAGGGTATCGAGCCCGACCAGAAGAGTATTGCACTGCGGGTGATGCTTCAGCATGCTGAACGCACTTTGGAAGAGGCCGAGATTGATGATGCGATGCGGGGGCTGATCAGCGCCGCCGAGCGTGAAACAGGGGGGCGTTTGCGTGCCTGAGATGATTAAAAGCACTGCGGCAACACTGACCAAGGCTGAGCTGGCCGAGTTGCTGTTTGATCGCGTGGGTTTGAACAAGCGCGAAGCCAAGGATATGGTCGAAGGTTTCTTCGACGAAATCCGCAATGCCTTGGAGCGTGGTGAAGAAGTGAAACTTTCTGGCTTTGGCAATTTCCAACTGCGGGACAAGCCGCAACGCCCCGGCCGTAATCCCAAGACCGGCGAAGAAATCCCGATTACCGCGCGTCGCGTGGTGACGTTTCATGCAAGTCAGAAACTGAAGATGACTGTTGAACAACTGAGTGATGGACAACCAGCTTGAAGAGGTCGGAGTTCTGCCCCCCATCCCCGCCAAACGGTATTTCACGATTGGCGAGGTGAGCGAACTATGCGGCGTCAAACCGCATGTGCTGCGTTATTGGGAGCAGGAGTTCACCCAGCTCAAGCCGGTCAAGCGGACGGGCAACCGCCGCTATTACCAGCGTCATGAAGTTCTGCTGATCCGCCGGATTCGCGAGCTGCTGTATAGCGAAGGCTTCACCATCAGCGGCGCACGCAACCGGCTGGAGGAATACCAGATCCTCAAGCGCGAGACGGCAGAAATTGTCGAGCGTGGCCGTTCAACGGCCGCCCAGCTGCGAGATGAACTGGAAGCCGTTCTGGCGATTCTGAAGGCCTGAATTCATAAAAACCTGTTGGTTTGGCTGGCTTAAATCGAGAGCTCTGCTATAATCTCGCTTCTGAGTCGGGGCGTGGCGCAGCCTGGTAGCGCACTTGCATGGGGTGCAAGGGGTCGCGAGTTCGAATCCCGCCGCCCCGACCAACAGAAAAAATAAAAAGGCTGCTCTCCGGAGTAGCCTTTTTGTTTTGCAGTATTCATCGGCAGCTCAGTGCCGTTTGATCCTTGATCTCCAACTCACCCTGTTTCCCTCCGCATGATCACCATCAAGAATGTAACGCTGCGTCGCGGCACAAAAATCGTGCTCAACAGCACAAATGCCACGATCAATCCGGGCGAAAAAGTCGGGCTGGTCGGTCGCAACGGGGCAGGGAAGTCTTCCCTGTTTGCATTGCTGAACGGTTCGATCCATGAAGATGGTGGTGAGTTTTTCATCCCGCCACAGTGGAAGATGGCGCAGGTTGCGCAGGACATGCCGGAGACGGATCAGAGCGCGACCGACTTCGTGATCGAAGGCGATACCGTGCTGCTGGAGGCACGCGAGGCGGTGGCCGAGGCCGAGGCAAGTGACGATGGCATGGCCATGGCGCATGCCTATATGGCGCTGCACGACGCGGGCGAGCACGATGCTCCGGCACGCGCGCAGGCGCTGATTCTGGGTCTGGGTTTCAGTGTGGCTGAGCTGAGCAACCCGGTGAATAGTTTTTCGGGCGGTTGGCGCATGCGTTTGCAACTGGCGCGGGCCCTGATGTGCCCGTCGGATCTGCTCTTGCTGGATGAGCCGACCAATCACTTGGACTTGGATGCGTTGGTGTGGCTGGAAGCCTGGCTCAAACGCTACGAAGGCACGATGGTTGTGATCAGCCATGACCGCGAATTCCTCGATGCTGTGACCAATGTCACCCTGCATATCGACAGCGCCAAGCTTGTGCGTTACGGCGGCAACTACAGCAAGTTCGAAGACATGCGCGCCGAGCAGATGTTGCTGCAGACGGCCTCGCTGGCCAAGCAGGCCGACAAGATTGCCCACCTGCAGAAATTCATCGACCGCTTCAAGGCTTCCGCCGCCAAGGCCAAGCAGGCGCAGAGCCGTGTCAAGGCGCTGGATCGCATGGTCAAGATTGCGCCGGTGCTGGCGGACGCCGAGTTCCAGTTCGAGTTCAAGGAACCGAACAATCTGCCTAATCCGATGTTATCGATGCTGAATACCAGCTTCGGCTATCCGCCGCGCGAGGATGCTCCGGCCGGGGCTGAGTCGACGGTGATCGTCAAAAATATCAATCGCTCGGTGCTGGCGGGCCAGCGCATCGGCATCCTCGGCGCGAACGGGCAGGGTAAGTCGACGGTGGTCAAGACCATCGCCGAGGCCTTGACGCCGACGCATGGCGAGATCACCAAGGGCAAGGGTCTGACCATCGGCTACTTTGCCCAGCAGGAGCTCGACGTGCTGCGCCCCATTGATACGCCGCTGGAACACATGCTGCGTCTCGTTAAGGAAACGCCGGTCAACATGCGCCCGAGTGGCAATGACTGCCGCGAACAGGGCTTGCGCAATTTCCTCGGCACCTTCAACTTCGGCGGCGAGATGATTCATCAGCAGGTCGGCAGCATGAGTGGCGGCGAAAAAGCCCGCCTCGTGCTCTGCATGATCGTGTGGCAGCGCCCGAATCTGTTGCTGCTCGATGAGCCGACCAATCACCTGGATCTGTCCACGCGCGAAGCGCTGGGCGTGGCTCTCAACGAATTCGAAGGCACCGTGATGCTGGTCAGCCACGATCGCGCACTCCTGCGTGCGGTGTGTGACGAATTCTGGCTGGTGGCCGATGGTGCGGTCGAGCCGTTTGAGGGTGACCTAGATGACTATCAGGTCTATCTGCTGGATCAGGCCAAGCGTGCGCGAGAGGCGGCTTCGGCGGCACAGAAAAAGCTCGCCGCGTAAAACGCTGAGAGCAAGGCCATGAGTTTAAAAAAGCCCGCACGGGAAATCGGGCGGGCTTTTTCATTCCTGCCTGAAGAGCCGCTCCTGGCGTTGCTGAGCAGGCAGGCATCTTGAAGAGTCACGCGCGGTAAGCCTGAGCGAGAAGGTATGCTGAAGAGGACCGCTCCATGCGGCTCTTCAGGCAGGCGTAAAAAAGCCCGTCCGCTTTGCAGCGAACGGGCTTTTTGCTCTGGGCTGAGCGATCAGGCCTTCACTTCGTCAGCGATTTCCTTGTATTCAGTGATCTGGTTGAAATTCATGTAGCGATAGATCTTGCTGGAGTCCGCGTTGATCACGCCCATGTCGGCGTGGTACTCGGCAACGGTCGGGATGCGCCCGAGTTTGGAGCAGATCGCGGCGAGTTCGGCCGAGCCCAGATACACGTTGGTGTTTTTGCCCAGACGATTCGGGAAGTTGCGGGTCGAGGTGGACATGACCGTCGCACCTTCACGCACCTGTGCCTGATTGCCCATGCACAGCGAACAGCCCGGCATTTCGGTGCGCGCACCGGCATTGCCGAAGACGCTGTAGTGCCCTTCCTTCGTCAGCTCGCTGGCGTCCATCTTGGTCGGCGGGGCAACCCACAGTTTGACGGGCAGATCGCGGCGGCCTTCGAGCAGCTTGGAGGCAGCACGGAAGTGGCCGATGTTGGTCATGCACGAGCCGATGAAGACTTCGTCGATAGGCGTGTTGGCAACATCCGACAGCAGCTTGGCATCGTCCGGATCGTTCGGGCAGCAGACGACAGGTTCCTTGATGTCGGCCAGGTCAATCTCGATGATTTCCGCATACTCGGCATTGGCGTCAGGCTGCAGCAGCACGCCGCTGGCGATCCACTCTTCCATCTTCTGAATGCGGCGCTCCAGCGTGCGCTTGTCCAGATAGCCGTCGGCGATCATGTTCTTGAGCAGCACGATGTTGGAGTTCAGGTATTCGACAATCGGCTCGCGATTGAGGTGTACCGTGCAGCCGGCGGCAGAGCGCTCGGCGGAAGCGTCCGAGAGTTCGAAAGCTTGTTCGACCTTCAGATCCGGCAGGCCTTCGATTTCGAGGATGCGGCCAGAGAAGGCGTTGACCTTGCCGGACTTGGCGACGGTGAGCAGACCCTTCTTGATGGCGTAGAGCGGAATGGCGTGCACCAGATCGCGCAAGGTAACGCCCGGCTGCATCTGGCCTTTGAAGCGGACCAGGATGGACTCAGGCATGTCCAGAGGCATCACGCCAGTGGCTGCCGCGAAGGCGACCAGCCCGGAGCCGGCCGGGAAGCTGATGCCAACCGGGAAACGGGTATGGCTGTCGCCGCCGGTGCCGACGGTGTCGGGCAGCAGCATGCGATTGAGCCAGCTGTGAATGATGCCGTCGCCGGGGCGCAGGGCGATGCCGCCACGATTGCTGATGAACTTGGGCAGCTCGCGGTGGGTCTTCACATCCACGGGCTTCGGATAGGCGGCGGTGTGGCAGAAGGATTGCATCACCAGGTCGGCAGAGAAGCCGAGGCAGGCCAGATCCTTCAGCTCGTCGCGGGTCATCGGGCCGGTGGTGTCCTGCGAGCCGACCGAGGTCATCTTCGGTTCGCAGTAAGTGCCGGGGCGCATGCCCGTGCCTTCCGGCAGACCACAGGCGCGGCCGACCATCTTCTGCGCCAAGGTGTAGCCCTTGCCGGTGTCCGCGGGGATCTGCGGCAGGCGGAACAGGGTGGACGCCGGCTGGCCGAGGAATTCACGGGCCTTGGCGGTAAGGCTGCGGCCGATGATCAGGTTGATGCGGCCACCAGCGCGCACTTCGTCGAGCAGGACCAGATTCTTCAGTTGCGATTCGGAGATCGTTGTGCCGCCCTTGGTGGCGACGACCTTGCCGCTGGCATGATCGACGTTCAGGGTGATTTCGTCGCCCATGTCCATCTTGGAGACGTCCAGTTCGATGGCCAGCGCGCCGGCATCTTCCTGGGTGTTGAAGAAGATCGGAGCGATCTTGCCGCCCAGGCAGACACCACCGAATTTCTTGTTCGGCACGAAGGGGATGTCTTCACCGGTCCACCACAGTACGGAGTTCGTCGCGGACTTGCGTGAAGAGCCGGTACCGACCACATCACCGACGTAGGCCACCAGATTGCCCTTGGCGGCCAGATCCTGAATCATTTTGATCGGGCCACGCTTGCCGTCTTCTTCCGGGGTGATGCCGGTGCGGGTGTTCTTGAGCATCGCCAGTGCGTGCAGCGGGATGTCCGGGCGGCTCCAGGCGTCAGGCGCCGGGGACAGGTCATCGGTGTTGGTTTCGCCGGTGACTTTGAGCACGGTCAGCTTGATGCTGGACGGAAATTCCGGGCGCGAGGTGAACCATTCTGCTTCAGCCCAGCTCTTGATGATGCCTTGGGCAATCGCGTTGCCAGCCTTGGCTTTTTCGGCGACGTCGTGGAAGAAGTCGAACATCAGCAGCGTCTTCTTCAGACCTTCGGCGGCGACCGGTGCCAGTGCAGCGTCGTCGAGCAAATCAATCAAGGGCTTGACGTTGTAGCCGCCGACCATGGTGCCGAGCAGTTCGGTGGCCTTGGCCTTGGAAATCTGCGGAGCAATCACGTCGCCATGAGCAACAGCAGCCAGGAAGGAGGCCTTGACCTGTGCGGCGTCATCCACGCCGGGCGGCACGCGGTGCGTGAGCAGCTCGACGAGGAAGGCTTCTTCGCCAGCCGGCGGTGCTTTCAGTAGTTCGACGAGCTCACCGGTCTGTTTGGCATCCAGCGGCAGCGGGGGGATACCCAGCGCGGCGCGCTCGGCAACGTGTTGGCGATAGGCTACTAGCACGGTCAGTCCTCCAGGGTTTGCGCAGGCGCGGCTTGGTGCCGTGCCTGCAAATAAGCGTCAGTCGAAAAAGCGGTTCAGTACTGCGTCTTGCAAGGTGATTCCAGTGGCATGCGCTCGTTTCAGCACATTCCAGTAATAACGGTAAGAGGCACGATCATGCAGGCGATCCTGATGGCGGATCGGTCCCCAGTCGGCGTCTTGCGCGGCAAGGATGATTTCGCTGGCTGAGCCAACTTCTGCCGCAGCGGGCTGCATGCCTTGCAGGATCGACTCGATCTGGTTCGGGTGAATGCTCCACATGCGCAGGAAGCCAAATTCATTGCGCGCACGGCGTGCATCCATTTCGATGACTTTGCCGTCTGCAAGTTCCGTGCATACGTTGTGGCTGGGCACCACGCCATGAGCCAGCGCGGCACTGACGATGCGGGTCTTGGCGTCAATAATCAGCGGATGTTCGAACTGACCCGGGCTGCGCATGGCCGCCGAGCCAATCGCGCCGTGGTGGGCGCTGACGAAGTCCATCAGGCCGAAATCCAGGGTCTCGACGCCGGGCAGGGCGGCAATATCCCACACTTGATGTAGCGCACCGTGGGTTTCAATCAATACGTGCAGAGGGATTTCGCGCATCAGGCCACCGCGCGCTTCGACTTCGCGCAGACTGGCGATGACGCGTTCCACATCAGAGGCGCCGCGCGCTTTGGGTAGTACCAGATAGGCGAGACGTGTGCCAGCCAGGCCGACGATCTGTTCCAGATCGGTGCGCCAGGCGTTGTGGGTAATGTCGTGAATGCGGGCGCCGACGCGATTGAAACGGTTGTCGGCACTCATGATCAGGGCTGCGATCATCTCTGCGTGATCGCGTTCGGCACCGGCGGGGGCGCCATCTTCGCAATCACAGGTGATGTCGAAAACGGCGCCGCGCTCGGTTTGCAAGGCCAAGGCCTTGCGCATGGTTTTCTCGTTGCCGGCGAAGTGCTCGACCACGGGAATCCGGGGCAGTGGGCTGCCCTCTGGATAGAGCACGGCATCCGGATGCAGGGGGCTGCGAGGGGATGCTGTGCTCATTGGGCTCTCTGTTGCAGCTGGAGGTTGTAGATCAGACCAGCAGGTCGGCGACGCCGGCGCGCTCTTCGGTCAGTTCGCTGAGTGTGAAGTCCATGCGTTCGCGTGAGAACGCATCGATTTCCAGACCTTCGACGCGGGTGTATTCGCCGTTGGCGGTAATTACGGGCACGCCGTAGATGATGCCCGCCGGAATGCCGTAGGAACCGTCGGATTCGACACCCATGGTGACCCATTCGCCGTTGGAGCCGAGGAACCAGTCATGCATGTGATCGATGGCTGCGTTGGCGGCCGATGCCGCGGAAGACAGGCCACGCGCTTCGATGATGGCGGCGCCGCGTTTGCCAACGGTGGGCAGGAATACATCGCGGTTCCAGGCTTCGTCGTTGATCAGCGCCTTGACCTTGTCGCCATTGGAGGTGACGAAGCGGTAGTCGGCATACATCGTCGGGCTGTGGTTGCCCCATACGACCAGATTCTTAAGGCTGGAGACCGTGCGGCCGCTCTTGCTGGCCAGTTGCGACAGGGCGCGGTTGTGGTCCAGACGCAGCATGGCGGTGAAGTTTTTGGCGGGAACGCGGCCGAACTTCTTGGCGCTTTCCTTGGCAATGTAGGCGTTGGTGTTGCAGGGATTGCCAACAACCAGAACACGACAGTCCGGGGCAGCGTACTGGCCGATGGCCGCGCCTTGCACGGTGAAAATCTTGGCGTTCTCGGCCAGCAGGTCCTTGCGTTCCATACCGGGGCCGCGCGGACGGGCGCCGACCAGCAGGGCAGCCTGGGTGTCCTTGAAGGCGATGGCCGGGTCATCGGTGGCGATCACGCCTGCGAGCAAGGGGAATGCGCAGTCTTCCAGTTCCATGATCACGCCGGCCAGGGCCTTCTGAGCTTGCGGCAGATCGAGCAGTTGCAGGATGACGGGTTGATCCTTGCCGAGCATTTCACCGCTGGCGATGCGGAACAACAGGCTGTAACCGATCTGGCCGGCAGCGCCGGTAACGGTGACACGGATAGGGGACTTGGACATTCGGGGCTCCTTGGTAATTCTGTTTAGAAGACTATGCCTGGGTGTTTGCGCCGGGGCGCGTTCCGCGTTGGGGTTGCGGGTGTGCTGCTGTATGTACTGCTGATTATCGGATGAAGTCTATACGCAGTGGTTTGGTGTGTCAAAAGCTATCTTATGTCTTCTATAAGATATGAGATAGGATATGGACTAAGGTTTTTATTTGTGCTTGAATGATCGTTATGGCACACGAATCGCCCACTTTCAGCCCCCTTTATCGCCAGATCAGAAACCTGATCGTGCAGGCGCTTGAGGCTGGCGAATGGCAACCCGGACAGGCAATCCCCAGCGAACAGGAATTGGCGCTGCGTTTTGGCGTGAGTCAGGGAACGGTGCGCAAGGCGATTGATGAGTTGGCTGCCGAAAATATTCTGGTGCGCCGGCAGGGCAAGGGAACCTTTGTTTCTACTCATCAGGATCCCCGTGCCGTGTTCAGGTTTTTGCGCTTGAAGGCGATCAATGGTGGTCCGGTTCTGCCCAAGAGCATGCCTCTCGAATGCATGCGTGGCAAAGCCGGGCAGGAAGCTGCGCGTAATCTCGGGATTGCGCCGGGCAGTCAGATCATCATCGTGCGCCGGGTGTTGAAGCTGGAGGGCAAGCCGGTGGTGATTGATGAAATGTATCTGCCGGGCGATGTGTTTCAGGGCTTGAGTATCGAGCAGCTGAAAGATTGGCAAGGCTCGCTGTACAGTCTGTTTGAATCGCGTTTCGGGGTGCGTATGGTGCGCGCGACCGAGAAGGTTCGCGCGGTCGCGGCCGAAAGGGCTGTTGCAGAAGTGCTCGGAGTGGCGGAAAACACTCCTTTGCTGTCGGTGGAGCGGGTGGCTTATAGCTATGGTGACAAGCCGGTGGAGTGGCGGCGCGGCCTGTATTCAACGGCCGATCACTTCTACATTAATGAATTGAGTTGATTTTGGGGCGTCGCCAGGCGGCGCAGGTTTGACACAAGGGAGTGCGGAATGGCGGAAGCTACTGTCAAAAAAGAACGGCCCAAGCATCTGAATCTCATGCAGATCAGATTGCCCTTGCCGGGTTTTGTATCGATTTTGCATCGCGTTAGCGGTGTGGGCCTGTTCTTGAGTCTGGCCGGCTTGATCTGGTTGCTGGGGGCAAGTCTTGGTACTCCAGAGCAGCTTGAGTGCTATCGCGCAACCATGGCTTTCAGCGTGCTGGGCCTGCCGGTCGTGAAGCTGTTTCTGCTCGGCTTGCTGTGGGCTTATCTGCATCACTTCTGCGCCGGCATCCGTTTTCTGTTGCTCGACATGCACATCGGCATTGAACTCACTCCGGCACGCGCCAGCGCAGTCGCTGTATTGCTTGTGAGTCTGAGTCTGACCGCCTTGCTGGGAGTGCTGACATGGTAAAACGTCTTGTAGTCGGAGCCCACTATGGTTTCCGCGACTGGCTGGCCCAGCGCGTGACGGCGGTGGTGATGGCTGTTTATACGGTTTATATGTTCGTCTGTGTGTTGAATCTGCCTGCGTATGACAACGCCGCCTGGCGTGGTTTGATGTCCGGCGGCTTTGCCAAGTTCGCAACCTTCTTGTTTGCCCTCGCGTTGTTCTATCACGCCTGGGTGGGTGTGCGGGATATCTGGATGGACTATGTAAAACCGATCAGCGTGCGTTTGACGCTGCATGTAATCACACTTTTGGCACTCATCGGCTACGCCGGTTGGGTTGCCCAGATTCTGTGGAGGCTGTGAGTGAAAGTCGCCAAACGTTCGTTTGATGCAGTAATCGTTGGTGCTGGTGGCGCTGGCATGCGCGCAGCGGTCACTCTGGCCGAGTCCGGCCTGAAGACCGCGGTGATCTCCAAGGTGTTTCCGACGCGTTCGCACACCGTCGCGGCGCAAGGTGGGGTGTCCGCTTCGCTGGGTAACTCCGAGCCGGATCACTGGACCTGGCACATGTATGACACGGTCAAGGGTTCCGACTGGCTCGGTGACCAGGATGCGATCGAGTTCATGTGCAAGCAGGCGCCGCAAGTCGTGGTGGAGCTTGAACACTACGGCATGCCGTTTGACCGCACTGACGAGGGCAAGATCTATCAGCGCCCTTTCGGTGGTCACATGTCGAACTTCGGTGAAAAGCCGGTGCGTCGCGCCTGTGCGGCCGCTGACCGTACCGGTCACGCCATGCTGCATGCGCTGTATCAGCGCAATGTGAAAGCCAATACCCAGTTCTTCGTCGAATGGCTGGCGCTGGACATGCTGCGCGCTCCCGATGGTCGTGTGCTCGGCGTGATCGCCATGGAAATGGAAACCGGTGAAATCACCGTGTTCCAGGCCAAGGCAACGCTCTTCGCCACCGGCGGCGCAGGCCGTATCTATTATTCCTCGACCAATGCCTTCATCAATACTGGTGATGGCGTGGGCATGGCGGCGCGTGCCGGCATTCCGTTGGAAGACATGGAGTTCTGGCAATTCCACCCGACCGGCGTGGCTGGTGCGGGCGTACTGATTACCGAAGGCGTGCGTGGCGAAGGCGGCATTTTGCGCAACGCATCTGGCGAGCGCTTCATGGAGCGTTACGCCCCGAACGCCAAGGATCTGGCTTCGCGTGACGTAGTGTCGCGTGCCATGGTGACGGAAATCAACGAAGGTCGTGGTTGCGGGCCTGCCAAGGATCACGTGCTGCTGGATATCACTCACCTTGATCCGAAGGTGATCATGTCGCGCTTGCCGGGGATTCGCGAAATCTCCCTGCAGTTCGCAGGCGCCGATCCGATCAAGGAGCCGATCCCGGTTGTGCCGACCTGTCACTACCAGATGGGCGGCATTCCGACCAATTATCGTGGCGAAGTGGTTGCCGAGGGCGCGCCGGTTGCCGGTTTCTATGCGGCAGGCGAGTGTGCCTGTGCTTCGGTGCACGGCGCGAATCGCCTGGGTACCAACTCGCTGCTCGATCTGTTGGTCTTCGGCAAGAGTTCAGGCGAGTCGATGATCGAATTCATCAAGAACGAACCCGCTGCGATGCCGGAAATTCCGCAAGGCGAGATCGACAAGGCCTTGGCCCGCGTCAATCGCCTGGATATGCAGACCCAGGGTGCAGACGTGCATGAAACCCGTCTGGCCATGCAGCGCACCATGCAGGCTCATGCTGGTGTGTTCCGCTTCAAGGACATGTTGTCGCAGGGCGTAGACAAGATTCTGGATGTCGAGAAGCAGGTGCTGCAGACCGAGATCAAGGACAAGTCACAGGTCTGGAACACCGCGCGGATTGAGGCGCTGGAGCTCGAGAACCTGATCGAAGTCGCCAAGGCAACCATGATCTCGGCGAATGCACGTACCGAATCACGCGGCGCTCACGTGCGTGACGATGCACCGGATACGCCGGAGCGTCCGAACGGTCGCGATGATGCCAACTGGCTCAAGCACAGCCTGTGGTATCGCGAAGGCAACCGCCTGGAATACAAGCCGGTGAACCTCAAGCCATTGACGGTCGACAGCGTTGAGCTGAAGACGCGTGCCTACTGATTGACCGGGAGCTAAGAACAGATGACCACCCGCACTGTCAAATTCAAGATTTATCGCTACGACCCGGATAAGGACGCAGCACCCTACATGCAGGATCTTTCGGTCGAACTCGACCCGTCTGATCGCAAGCTGCTGGACGCACTGGTCAAGGTCAAGGCACTGGATGATTCCATGTCCTATCGCCGCTCCTGTCGTGAAGGTGTGTGTGGCTCGGATGCCATGAACATCAACGGAAAGAATGGCCTGGCGTGTCTGACCGATGTGGACAGCCTGCCGCAGCCTATTGTGCTGCGCCCGCTGCCGGGGCTGCCAGTCATTCGCGATCTGATCGTGGATATGACCCAGTTCTTCAAGCAATACCACTCGATCAAGCCTTACGTGGTGAACAACTCGCCAGCGCCCGAAATGGAGCGCCTGCAGTCACCCGAAGAGCGCGATGAGCTGAATGGGCTTTACGAGTGCATCCTGTGTGCCTGCTGCTCGACCAGCTGTCCGAGCTTCTGGTGGAATCCGGACAAGTTCGTCGGCCCGGCTGGCCTGCTTGCGGCTTACCGCTTCATTGCCGACACGCGTGATGAAGAGACCAACGAGCGTCTGGATAACCTTGAAGATCCGTATCGCCTGTTCCGTTGCCACACCATCATGAATTGCGTCGATGTGTGCCCGAAGCATCTGAATCCGACCAAGGCGATTGGCAAGATCAAAGAGCTGATGTTGTCGAGGGCCATCTGAGCGATGTCCGATCTGCACGCACTACGTGAAAAAGTGAAATGGCGCGCTCGGCGTGGTTTGCTCGAGAACGATCTTTTCTTCATTCGCTTTGCGGCAAACGAGCTCGATAGGCTGAGCGAACCGCAGCTCATGGATTTGCTGGATTTATTGACCTGCGATGACCATGAGTTGTGGGCCATGCTTAGTGGCAAGACCGAATGTACGGTTGAAAAATGGCAGAACATGGTGGCCTTGCTTCGGCAGAGCGCACCGGCAATCCCCTCTGAAGCGCCCCCGGAAACACGTTCCAAGGAAGGAAATGAAGGCATGACTACTCCAAAAATCGCCACGCTGGGCTTCAATGGCCAGTCCTACGAGTTTCCGGTGCTTACCGGCAGTATCGGGCCTGATGTCATCGACATTCGCTCGCTGTATGCCAAGACCGGCGCCTTCACTTTCGACCCCGGCTTCATGTCGACGGCGGCCTGTAAATCGGCCATCACCTATATCGATGGCGACAAGGGCGAGCTGTTGTATCGCGGTTACGCCATCGAGCAATTGGCGACCAATTGTGACTATCTGGAAACCTGTTACCTGCTCAAGAATGGAGAGCTGCCGAGCAAGGCTCAGTACGATGTCTTCACCAAGACTGTGCGTGAGCACACCATGGTGCATGAGCAGCTGACACGCCTGTATCAGGGCTTCCGTCGTGACGCGCACCCGATGGCGATTCTCGTCGGCATGGTTGGTTCGCTGTCGGCTTACTATCAGGATTCGCTGGATATCGCGAACCCGGAGCACCGCGACGTAGCTGCCATGCGCCTGATCGCCAAGCTGCCGACGATCACCGCGATGGCCTACAAGTATACGATTGGCGAGCCTTTCATGTTCCCGCGCAATGACCTGGACTACTCCAGCAACTTCCTGCACATGATGTTCGCTACGCCGTGCGAGAAATATGAGCCGAACCCGGTTCTGGCCCGCGCACTGGACCGCATCCTGATCCTGCACGCCGATCACGAGCAGAACGCTTCGACCTCGACCGTGCGTCTGGCTGGTTCTTCAGGCGCCAATCCTTTCGCTTGTATCGCCGCGGGTATCGCCTGTCTGTGGGGCCCGGCGCACGGCGGTGCCAATGAAGCCTGCGTAGCCATGCTGGAAGACCTGATGGCGCAGGGTGGTGTCGAGAAAATTGGCGAGTTCATTGCCAAGGTCAAAGACAAGAATTCCAGTGTCAAGTTGATGGGCTTCGGTCACCGTGTGTATAAAAACTACGACCCGCGCGCCAAGCTGATGCGCGAGACCTGTCACGAAGTGCTGAATGAACTCGGCCTGCAGGATGATCCGATGTTCAAGCTGGCGATGGCCCTGGAAAAGATCGCGCTGGAAGACGAATACTTCGTCTCCCGCAAGCTCTACCCGAACGTCGATTTCTACTCCGGCATCGTGCAGAAAGCCATGGGTATCCCGGTCTCCTTGTTTACCGGCATTTTTGCCATGGCGCGTACCATCGGCTGGATCGCGCAGTGGAACGAAATGATCGGCGATCCGGAGCAGAAGATCGGCCGTCCGCGTCAGCTCTACACTGGCGCACCGCACCGCGATGTCAAGCCGATGGCTTTCCGATAAGTAAGCGTAATAGTCCGACGTATTTGCCAATTATTCCGGGTGTGGCTGGCCGCCGCACCCGACCAGAAAAGGCTAACCAAAAATGAGACAGCTTCAGCTCAACTCTTACCTGTTCGGTGCCAACGCACCGTTCATTGAAGAGCTTTACGAGAATTACCTCGAAAACCCGTCGAACGTGCCGGACCAATGGCGCGATTATTTCGACTCCCTGCAGAACCTGCCGGGCGCGGGTCGCGATGTCGCGCATGCACCGGTGATCGCCTCGTTTGCGCAGATCGCCAAGCAGGGCAAGCCCTTGTCTGCAGCAGTCACCACGCCAGGCGTGGCCGACAAGCGCCAGATTGGTGTGCTGCAGCTGATCAATGCTTATCGCTTCCTGGGCAACCGTTGGGCACAGATTGATCCACTCAAGCGTCAGGAGCGTCCGTCGATTGCCGAGCTGGAACCGTCCTATTACGGTTTCACCGAAGCCGATCTGTCGACCAGTTTCAACATCGGCTCCTTCCAGTTTCAGGAAAAGAGCCAGGCTTCGCTGCGCGAGATCCTCGATGCCGCACGCCAGACCTACTGTGGCACGCTCGCCGTCGAATACATGTATATGGCGGATGTGCAGCAGAAGCGCTGGATCCAGAGCCGTCTGGAGCCGATTCGCTCCACGCCGAGCCTGGATGTGCCGACCAAGAAGCGCATTCTTGAGCGTCTGACCGCGGCCGAAACGCTTGAAAAGTATCTCCACACCCGCTACGTCGGCCAGAAGCGTTTCTCGCTGGAAGGTGGCGAATCCGCCATCGTCGCGATGGACACCTTCATCAATGCCGCTGGTGGTCTGGGCGTGCAGGAAATCGTTATCGGCATGGCCCACCGTGGTCGTCTGAACGTGCTGGTCAACACTCTGGGCAAGGCGCCCAAGATGTTGTTTGAAGAGTTTGAAGGCAAGCACGCGTCCGACCTGTCGGCGGGCGACGTCAAATACCACATGGGCTTCTCCAGCGATGTGAATACCGCTGGCGGCCCGGTGCACCTGACCCTGGCCTTCAATCCGTCGCACCTCGAGATCGTCAACCCCGTCGTGCAGGGCTCGGTGTATGCCCGCCAGACGCGTCGCGGCGACAACGGCAAGAGTCAGATCATTCCTCTGCTGATTCATGGCGACGCCGCTGTGGCCGGTCAGGGTATCAATCAGGAATTGCTCAACTTCAGCCAGACTCGCGGTTACGGCACGGGCGGTGCAGTGCATCTGGTCATCAACAACCAGATCGGCTTCACCACCTCTGATCCGCGTGACTCGCGCTCCTCGATCTATTGCACCGACATCTTCAAGATGGGCGAGTGCCCGATCTTCCATGTCAATGCGGATGATCCGGAAGCCGTCGCGCTGGCTTGCCAGCTGGCCATTGAGTTCCGTCAGACCTTCAAGAAGGATGTTGTCATCGATCTGCTGTGCTACCGCAAGCTTGGTCACAACGAAGCGGATGAGCCGATGGTGACTCAGCCCTTGATGTACAAGAAGATCGCTCAGCATCCGGGCACGCGCAAACTGTATGCCGACAAGCTGGTCGGGCAGGGCGTGTGCACCAGCGACGAGCCGGACAACATGATCGCTGAATACCGCGAGCATCTGGATCGTGGCGAGCTGCTGTATAACCCGGTGCTCTCCGGCCACAGCCGTAAGTTCGCGCAGGACTGGACGCCGTATACCAAGAAGGCTTATACCGATGAAGCCAATACCAGCGTGCCGATGGCCGAGTTGAAACGTCTGGCCAAGCGCCTGACCGATCTGCCAGAGGGTTTCACCCTTCATTCGCGCGTGTCCAACATTATCGAGGCTCGCAAGGCCATGGGTGATGGCACGCAGCCGCTGGATTGGGGTATGGGCGAAAACCTCGCCTACGCGTCCTTGGTGGCACAGGGTTATGGCATTCGTATTTCAGGTCAGGATTGCGGGCGTGGCACCTTCTTCCACCGTCACGCGGTGTTGCACGATCAGAATCGCGAAAAATGGGATGACGGCAGCCACGTTCCGCTGGCCAACATCCAGCCTGAACAGGCTCCGTTTGTGGTGATCGACTCCGTGCTGTCCGAATCCGGCATTCTCGGTTTTGAATATGGCTATGCCACCGCCGAGCCGAATCAGCTGGTGGTGTGGGAAGCTCAATTTGGTGACTTCGGCAACTGCGCCCAGGTGGTGATCGATCAGTTCATCGCCTCTGGTGAAGCCAAGTGGGGTCGTCAGGCGGGCATCACCATGCTGCTGCCGCATGGCTACGAAGGTCAGGGCCCGGAGCACTCATCCGGCCGTCTTGAGCGTTACATGCAACTCTCGGCGGAGAACAACTGGCAGGTCGTCGTACCCTCGACGCCCGCACAGATCTTCCACCTGCTGCGTCGCCAGATGATTCGTCCGCTGCGCAAGCCCTTGGTGGTGATGACGCCGAAGTCTTTGCTGCGTCACAAGGATGCGATCTCCTCGCTGGATGATCTGGCGACCGGCACGTTCCAGACCGTGATTGGCGAAGTCGATAAGTTCGACGCCAAGAAGGTCAAGCGTGTGGTGGTATGTTCCGGCAAGCTTTATTACGAGCTGTTGGCCGAGCGTCGCAGCAGGGAACTCAAAGACACTGTCATCGTGCGTCTGGAGCAGCTGTATCCCTTCCCGAACGACGCGTTTGCAGTCGAGCTGGCGAAGTATCCGAATGCCAAGGATGTGGTGTGGTGTCAGGAAGAGCCACGCAATCAGGGCGCCTGGTACTGGATCGCTTCACGTCAACATCTGACGCGTTCCATGGGTGACAAGCACACGCTGTATCTGGTCAGCCGCCCGGCTTCGGCCTCGCCGGCGGTGGGTTACTACGCAGTGCATAACGCCCAGCAGCGTGAAATTGTTGAAGGCGCTTTCGGCAAACTCGGACAAGACCTGGCGCCGCGCTTCTGAGCGCGCCCGGTCAGATAAAAACTGGAGAATCAGAAAATGATCATCGAAGTCAAAGTTCCGCAACTGTCGGAATCCGTTTCCGAGGCGTCCCTCGTTACCTGGCACGCTGTGGAAGGTCAGGCCGTCAAGCGCGACCAGAACCTCATTGATATTGAAACCGACAAGGTCGTGCTGGAAACACCGGCCCCGGCCGATGGCGTGATCGTCAAGATCGTCAAGGGCAACGGCTCCACCGTTGTCAGCGGCGAATTGATCGCGCACATCGACACAGAGGCCAAGGCCGGCGCCCAGCCTCCTTCTGCAGCCACCCCTGCTGCACAGGCAAGCGCAGCGCCAGTCTCCACGGGGGCCGCAGCAGCAGCGGGCACCGGCCCGGCTGCGCGCAAGATCCTCGCCGAGAAGGGCGTCGATGCGGCTTCGCTGGCAGGCTCCGGCCCTGGCGGCCGCGTCACCAAGGGCGATGCGCTGGGCGTCTCGCGTCCGGCCGCTGCAGGTAGTTCTGTCTCGGTGCCGGCCGTTGCCGCACCGGTCGCCAAGGCTACGGCGGATCTGCCGCAGCCGCCCGTGCCGCCGGCTGTAGAAGCAGCCCTCAGCGACCGCCCGGAACAGCGCGTACCGATGAGCCGTCTGCGTGCCCGTGTCGCCGAGCGTCTGCTGCAATCGCAAGCCACCAACGCCATCCTGACCACCTTCAACGAGGTGAACATGGCGCCGGTGATGGAGCTGCGCAAGAAATACGTCGAGAAGTTCGAAAAAGAGCACGGCATCAAGCTCGGCTTCATGTCCTTTTTCGTCAAGGCTGCGGTTGCCGCGCTGAAGAAGTATCCAGTGCTGAACGCTTCCATCGATGGCAATGACATTGTCTATCACGGCTATTTCGACATCGGTATCGCGGTCGGTTCGCCGCGTGGTCTGGTCGTGCCGATTCTTCGCAATGCCGATCAGCTGTCCATCGCCCAGATCGAAAAGAAGATCGCTGAATTCGGCGCCAAGGCCAAGGAAGGCAAGCTTTCCATGGAGGACCTGGCCGGCGGCACCTTCTCCATCTCCAACGGTGGCGTGTTTGGTTCGATGTTGTCGACCCCGATCATCAACCCGCCGCAGTCCGCAATTCTTGGCGTGCATGCCACCAAGGATCGCGCCGTGGTGGAGAACGGTCAGATCGTCATCCGCCCGATCAACTACCTCGCCATGTCTTACGACCATCGCATCATCGATGGCCGCGAAGCCGTGCTGGGCCTGGTCACCATGAAGGAAGCGCTGGAAGATCCGGCCCGCCTGCTGCTGGAAATCTGAACGACGGGAACCGGGGATTGGGAAATGGGGACTGGGTTTTGTACCGCTGGCGGCGCCAGCGCAAATATCCCCAGTTCCCAGTTCCGATTACCCAGTTCCCACTATCCAAAGGATAAGAAATGAGCCAAGAATTCGACGTAGTAGTGATCGGTGGCGGCCCCGCCGGTTATGTTGCTGCCATCCGCGCTTCGCAGCTGGGCCTGAAGACCGCCTGTTGCGAATCCGAGTCCTATGCCGATCCCAAGGGCGAACCGCGCCTGGGAGGCACCTGCCTGAACGTGGGTTGCATTCCGTCCAAGGCCCTGTTGCACTCGTCCGAGCTGTTCGATCAGGCCAACCACTCCTTCCAGATGCACGGCATCAAGATGGATTCGGTCAGCATCGATGTGCCTTCGATGATCAAGCGCAAGGACAATATCGTTACCCAACTGGTCAGCGGCATCAAAGGCCTGTTCAAGAAGTACAAGGTTACCTTCAAGCCCGGCCACGGCAGTTTCGTGGCGCAGGTCGATGGCAAGTGGCAGGTCAAGATCGGTGAGGAAATCGTCACCACGACCCACGTCATCGTTGCCACCGGCTCGCATGCCCGTCATCTGCCAGGCATTCCGGTGGATCAGGAACTGGTGCTGGACAACATCGGCGCGCTCAACATCGCCGGCGTGCCCAAGCGTCTTGGTGTGATCGGTGCTGGCGTGATCGGTCTGGAAATGAGCTCGGTGTGGAAGCGCCTCGGCTCTGAAGTCACCATCCTCGAAGCCATGCCGGATTTCCTCGCCGCGGCCGATGCCAATGTGGCCAAGGAAGCCTGGAAGATCTTCACCAGCAAGCAGGGTCTGAACATCCACATGGGGATTCAGATCAAGGAAGTGACGCCCAAGAAGAAGACCGTCATCATCAAGTACGAAAACGATGATGGCGTGCAGACGCTGGAAGTCGACAAGCTCATCGTTGCTGTGGGCCGCATCCCTAACACTGCCGGCCTGAACGCCGATGTTGTGGGCCTTGCGCTGGATGATCGCGGCCGTATCGCGGTTGATCATCACTGTGCCACCAACCTGCCGAATGTCTGGGCCGTGGGTGACGTGGTGCCGGGCCCGATGCTCGCGCACAAGGGCATGGAAGAGGGCGTCATGGTCGCCGAGCGTATCGCCGGGCAGGGCACCACGATCAATCACGACACCATTCCATGGGTTATTTACACCCATCCGGAAGTGGCGTGGGTAGGCAAGACCGAACAGGATCTGAAGGCGGCCAACATTCCCTACAAGCTGGGTCAGATCCCCTTCCTGGCCAACGGGCGCGCGCTCGGTCAGGGCGACACCACCGGCTTCGTCAAGGTGCTGGCCCATGCTGAGACCGACCAGATTCTGGGCGTGCATATCCTCGGTACCAATGCGTCCGAACTGATTGCCGAAGCCGTCGTGGCGATGGAATTTGGCGGCGCAGCCGAAGATCTGGCCCGCACCTGCCATGCGCACCCGACGCTGTCGGAAGCCATGCATGAAGCGGCACTGGCCGTCGATAAACGCTCCTTGCATTTTTAAGCAGCGGGCTTGATCGCTTAACAAAGGGCAAAGGCCAAAACCTTTGCCCTTTCTTGTTTTCGAGGCAGCGCCATGGATTCGCATCACATTCTCAATGTTCCTGAATTCGGCGTTAGCGATGCTTACGACGCGCTGCTTGGCGTGCGTGGCTATACGGCCGATGCCGCCCAGTTAGGCGCGATCGCCCGCCTGCAGCGGCTGTATACCGAACTGCTCAGCTTCAAGGCGCAGCGCCGCACGCAGCTGCGCAAGTTCTTCATCCACCCGGATCTGCCACGCAGCGTTTTCCTGTGGGGCGGCGTCGGACGCGGCAAGAGCTTCATCATGGATTGCTTCTTCGAGGCCGTGCCATACAAGCGCAAACGTCGCGTGCATTTTCACGCCTTCATGCACGATCTGCACGCCCAATTGCGCGCCCACAAGGCCGAAGAAGACCCACTGGCGCGGGTTGCCGACGATCTGGCGAAACAGGTGCGGCTGCTCTGTTTCGACGAATTCCACGTCTCCGACATCGCCGATGCGATGATTCTCGGCCGTCTGCTCCAGGCCTTGTTCGAGCGCGGCGTGGTCTTCGTGATGACCTCCAACTATCCGCCCGATGGCCTCTATCCCAATGGCCTGCAGCGCCAGAATTTCCTGCCGACCATCGATTTGATCAAGCGGCAATTCGATGTGTTGGAGGTCGACAATTGTGTCGACTACCGCCTGCGCACGCTGGAGTCGCTGAACATCTTCATCACTCCGGCCGATGACGTCGCCCAGCGCGAACTTGCCGGACACTTTGGCAAGGTTGCGGGTTCGGCGGGAGCTCCTGGCGAAATCACCGTGCAGGATCGCAAACTGCCCGTGCGCCGCGTCGCGCCCGGCGTGGTCTGGTTCGATTTCGCCACCCTGTGCGAAGGCCCGCGCTCGCAGAATGATTACCTCGACATCGCCAGCCAGTACCACACGGTCATCCTTTCGGGCGTGCCGGTGATGAAGAAGGAGCAGGGCAACGAAGCACGCCGCTTCACCTGGCTGATCGACGTGCTTTACGATTGTCGCGTCAAACTGATCCTCAGCGCCGCCGCCGAAGCACCCGAGCTGTATCGCGAAGGCCCCAACGCTCAGGAATTCCCGCGCACCGTCTCACGCCTGATCGAGATGCGCTCGCGCGAATACCTGGCGGAGCCGCATCGGGCGCAATAGCGAGTCCCAGCCGAAGAGCCTCACCCAGAATGGCTCTGCAGGTAGGCATGCCGGAGAGGCTCTTCCGTCATGGCTGTGCAGGCACATGCCGCGGAGAAGTCCGCTGCACGCGGCACTTCAATGATCATTTACATGCTCTGTGTGGGAGTGTCCAAGCTTAGGCATGGCATTTCTTGTACTCCTTCTCAGAGCCGCACGGGCATGAATTGTTGCGGCCATCCTTTTTGGATTTGGTCAGTTTTGCGGAGTGTGGAGACTGAGCGAAATACGTGATGTGATCTTTTAACTGCTGCAGGACTGATGTTTCGAAGAAATTCAGAGGGGCTTATTCCAATTCCAGATAGAGACGAGCCGCAGAGAGTGCTAAAGCACGACAAGGCTAAGTCAACAAAGTATCGTTTCTAGCTGGAATTGGAGTTAGCAGGGACTGGCGCTGCTCAGGCATGCGGCCAGATCCTTGCGCAGCTCGGGCATATTCAGCCTGCCCAGCCATGTCTTGACGATGCGGCCGTCCTGGCCGATGAGGGCGGTAAATGGCAGGCCGCCGGAGCGATTGCCGAATTGCGCGGAGAGTTCGGCGCCGTGCATGCCGGCAACGTACAAAGGGTAGCTGATCTCGAAGCGGTCGGCAAATTTCCGGATACTTTCTTGCGAGTCGAGGCCGATGCCGATGAACTGGATGTGTTCGGCGCCGAGCTCGGTTTGCAGGGCGGCGAGTTCGGGCATCTCCTCCACGCAGGGGGCACACCAAGGTGCCCAGAAGTTGATCAGCAAGGGTTTGCCCGCCCAGCGGGAGAGGGCTTGCGGGCTGCCTGTGGCATCGTGCAGGGTCGAACTCAGGAACTGGTTTGTCACTAACTTGCCGGTGTTTTGCTGTGAGCGCTGATGGGCGTTGAAAACGATGCCGAGCAGCGCTGAGCACAATGCTACGGCTAGCAATACGGCATTTCCAGATTTCATCAAGACTTACCCAAGGGCTATTGGCGAGTGTCAAAGTCACGTTCCGTAGGGCCGACTTCAGTCGGCCATCCATGCGTGGAGTGCGACTAAAGTCGCACCTACGAAGGCAGATCGCGCCGTCTGGAAAAATGCTCAGCCTCCGAGGCTTGCCACAGCCTGAAGCTCAGCGCGAGGCTCAGAGTCAGCAAGACGGCGGCGCCGGCATTGTGCGTCACGGCCAGATGCAGCGGCAGTCGAAGCAGGACGTTGGCAATCCCCAGTCCGACTTGCAGACATAAACCGGCGCCGAGCAGCAGGCCCCAGTTGCGCCATTCGGCGCGGCGCAGCAACAGGATGCTGAGCGTGCCGAGGATCAGACTGACGACGAGTGCACCGACGCGGTGCGCCCAGTGAATGGCGACCAGTGCGCTGGCGGGCAGAAATCCGCCCTCGGCGGTCTGGCCGAGTTCGCGGTGGATCTGGAAGGCCTGCGTGAAATCCATTTCAGGCCGCCAGGCGCCCAGACAGGTCGGGAAGTCGCTGCAGGCCAGGGCTGCGTAGTTGCTGCTGACCCAGCCGCCGAGGGCGATCTGGACGACGACGGCCAGCAAACCGAGCAGGGCCAGCCAGCGCAGCGGACTGGAGACGGAACGCGGCTTTGGCGCCTGGCGCGACAGGATGAGCCACACGAGTAGTGCCAGGGTTGTCATGCCCCCCAGCAGGTGTGCGCTGACGATGACGGGTTTGAGCAGGAGCGTAACCGTCCACATGCCGAGCAGGGCCTGTAGGCCGACCACGGCGACCAGTACGCTGGGCAGGAGTGGCGATTGCTGCAGGGCGCGGCGATGCCTCCAGGCCAGAGCCGCAATCAGGGCGATGAGCAGGCCGAGGCTGCCGGCCAGATAACGGTGCAGCATCTCTTTCCAGGCCTTGTGCGTTTCGACCGGCTTGCCGGGGAAGTCGACCAGTGCGGCGGCATGTTCATGCGCCGCATCCGGCACGCCGATCAAATGTCCATAACAGCCGGGCCAGTCCGGGCAGCCGAGTCCGGCGTCCGACAAACGTACGTAGGCGCCAAGGGAAATGACACAGAAGGCGAGGGCTGCGGCGAGGATCAGTAAGCGGTGATAGAGGCGCATCGTAATCAGATGAAGTGGTCGACCAGGAGTGCTGCAAACAGCAGGGTCAGGTAGAGGATGGACCAGCGAAACGTGCTTTTGGCCAGATCGTCACTGTAGTTGCGCCAGAGCCTCCAGGCGTAAGTCAGGAAAATGGCGTCGAGGGTCAGCACTGCGGCCAGATACAGCGGGCCGCTCATGCCCAGACTGTAAGGGATGAGGGTTGCCCCGGTGAGCATGACAACGTAGAGCAGGCTGTGCAGACAGGTGAATTCCACGCCATGCGTGACCGGCAGCATCGGCAGACCGGCCTTGGCATACTCTTCGCGGCGGTAGCACGCTAGCGCCCAGAAATGCGGCGGCGTCCAGATGAAAATGATCAGGAACAGCGCGATCGCTTCCGGCCCGACCGAACCCGTCACCGCTGCCCAGCCGAGCAGGGGTGGCATGGCGCCGGAGGCGCCGCCGATCACGATATTCATTGGCGTGGCGGGCTTGAGCAGCAGGGTGTAGATCACTGCATAGCCCAGAAAGGTGGCCAGGGTCAGCCACATGGTCAGTGGATTGACCAGCACATAAAGAATCCACAGGCCGCAACCGCCGACCAGACAGGCTAGCGACAGGGTTTCGGCAGTGCCGATTTTCCCGCTGGCCGTGGCGCGCCAGCGGGTGCGCGCCATCAGGGCATCGGCGGTACGTTCGACCAGGCAGTTGATCGCGGCTGCCGCGCCGGCAACCAGAGCAATGCCCAGCGATGCGGCCAGAAAGATCCGCAGGGGCGGCAGTCCGGACGATGCCATGAACATGCCGATCATCGCGGTGAAGACGATCAGGCTGTTGACGCGGGGTTTGCACAGGGCAAAAAAATCCGCCAGACGCCGACCGAACGGGCGTGCTGCAGCGACCAGCTCATTGACTGGAGTGGCCGCCGGCTCTCTCACGCTTGTGGACATACGAAACCTCCTGAAACTTTGTTAGCGGATCCACGAGTACTTCAGCAAGCGCTCGAGATCTTTGAGGACACCGCGCATCTGGCCGGGTTCGGCGTAGCGCATCATGACCTTGCCCAGCGGGTCGATGATGTAAAGCGTTTTCCCGGAGCCCTCCAGGGTGTGCTGCCAGGGTGCGGCATCAGCGGGCGCGACGACGCCCAGCACCAGATCTGGAAAGCGGGTCTGCAGGGCGACGGGTGCCACCGTGCCGCTGCTGATCAGGACACGCTGCAAACGGTTCTGATCCTTGTTGAGGGCGATGTGAACCTGTTGCATCTGCTGCAGATTCTTCAGGCAGATAGCCTCGCAGACCCCATTGACTGGCAAGACCAGCAGCCACTTGCCCAGCAACTCGGTGTTCGGGAATGGCGTGCCGTCGGCATGTTTCAGCCCTTCTGCCGGAAGATCGCGAGCCGGCTGCAGGAGTTCGCCATAGTTGCTGAACTTGCCCGGCCGCCAGCCCGACCAGAAGAGCCCCGTGCCAATCAGAAAAGGCAGGACAAACACGGCCGCCAGAAGAAAAAGCATGCGGCCTGCAGGTTTTGCAGCAGGGAGATCTGAGCTGATGGCAGTCATGATGGTTTGCGGAAGTTCACTACCAGCCAGAGCACGACGGTGGTCGCGGCAAAGGTCCACCACTGGATGGCATAGTTGAGGTTGGTTTGCAGGCGCTCATCGGGGCGCTGCCATTCACGGACAAAGCCGCCCGCCGTGCTGTCTGGATCAAGCTGGATGATGATGGGCTGGACGGGGAAGCTGACGGCTTTGCCAAAGCGCGCCATGTCTAGGTTTTGCCAGACGCTTTGCCACTGGGACGCAGCACCAGTAGCATCGGTGCCGAGGGTAAAGAAACGCGTGCCGGGGATGATGCCGGTGCCGGAAATCTCGATCCGCCCGGCCGGGGTACTGATCTGCGGCGTCTGGCGCCGGTCGGGCAGAGCAGGGATCCAGCCGCGATTGACCAGCACGCGCATTTCGCTGCCTTCCAGGCGCAGCGGAGTGATGACTTCGTAGCCGGCGCGGCCTTGCTGAATGCGATTGTCGATCAGGATCTGGTGCTTGGGCTCGTACTGTCCCTGCGCCAGGATCTTGCGATAGCGCAGTGCTGCGGCATCGACCCGCGCTGTCGGCATCTGCAGGGCCGAGGCGGCGCCCCCGGCGTCGAGCTGTTGCTGCAGAGCTTTCTTGCTGTTGGCCTTGTTCCACTGCCACTGCCCGGCCGCCATGAAGAGTGGCACCAGCAGCGCGGCGGCGAGGGTGGGCCACAGGCGTGGCTGAAAGCGACGCCGCGTGGTGACGGTCGCCGATTGCGCCGCTGTCACCGCCTGCGTGCCGGGCGCATAATCTGCGCTTCCCTTATCGGAGTCTGCCATGTTCAAGCTCGTCATCATTCTCATGTTGCTTGGCGTGATCGGCAGCCTGTTTTCGGGGCTGTTTTTCCTGTGCCGAGGGCAAGGCGGTGATCGTGCCGTGAAAGCCTTGACCCTGCGTATCGGTCTGTCGATAGCCCTGTTTGCGATGCTGATGCTGGGCTATAAATTTGGACTGATTTCCAGCCATAGTTTGTAAAGGAAAGTGGCGCATTTATCAGCGTGTCAGCAGGCTTTTTGTCGCCGATTTCGGGTCGGCGGTATTGAAGAAAGCATAGGCCAGGGTGATCGTGCGGATGTCCTTATCGATTTCCGGCTTGACGATGAAACTCAGCGGCAAGTCCTTCGTTTCTCCCGGCGCCAGACTCTGTTGCGCAAAACAGAAACAATCTAGCTTCTGAAAGTGCTGCGCCGCCAGACCGGGCGATACGCTGGGAATGGCCTGGCCGATAATCGTTTTGTAAGAGTTGTTGCGCACGCGGAACATGGCCAGATGCAGCTCGCCCGGATGCAGATCGAGCTTTGCGGTCAGTGGCTGCATCTCCCAGGGCAGGCCGGGCATCACGGTGCCGGTGAACTCGACCGTCACGATCCGCTTGCGATCAATGCGTGAAGGCGCGGCTGATTGCGGCTGGCTGAGGCCCCCGTTACCCAGCGTGCTGGTCACGCTGGCGGTCTTGCCATTCAGGCCGGTGGCAATGCATAGCGCGTCGTACAAGGGCACCAGTGCAAAGCCGAAGCCGAAGAAGCCCACGACGATTGCCAGTAGCTTGATCAGCAAGGCGCGGTGACTGCGTACCGGTGTCGGGCCATCAATGCTTGGGTCGTTCATTACATCAACTTCTCAGGAACATCGAGAAGAGAAAGATCGCCAGTGCGAGAGCCGCAAGGCTCCAGCCGACGCGTTTATTGGCTGCGTGGCGACGTTCCAGCTCGGCTGCAGCAGGGGTTTTCGGGGCGCTCATCGGTGTGCGTACTGTGGGGTTTTTGCGGGCGGGTGATCGCCCGAGTCGGTGTCGATCAGCGAGAAATTGATGTAGCCGAGGATTGCCAGTGGCAGCAGCGCCCAGAACCATTGCACCGCGCCTGTCGTGCCGACGACTTTACTGGCCGAGCGCACGCAGGCCCTGCGGTGTTTGATCATCGAAAAAATCATGATCACAAACACCACGGCAAACAGGGCGCTGATGGCAATCATGTAACGGTTATGCAGGCTCAAGATGCTTGCTCCTTAAACCCAATATACAAAAACGAACAGCAAAAGCCAGATGACGTCGACGAAATGCCAGTACCAGGCCACGGCTTCAAAGGCAAAATGCCGTTCCGGCGTGAAGTGGCCGGCGAGCGCGCGAACGAAAATCACGCCGAGCATGACTGTGCCAAGGATCACGTGAAAACCATGAAAGCCGGTCAGCATGTAGAAGGTGGCGCCGTAAATTCCGTCGCGGATGGTGAAGGCCGCCTCGGCGTATTCGTGGATCTGCAATGAAATGAACAGAATGCCGAGTGCAATCGTCACTGCCAGGCCCAGCTTGAGCTGGAGCTGTTTGTTCTTCTGCAGCCCCCAGTGCGCCCAGGTCACCGTAGCGCCGGATAGCAGCAGGATCAGCGTGTTGAGCGCCGGCAGGCCCCAGGGATCGACCGGTGAGATGGTCGCGCCGGCGGGGGCGCCGGGGCCGGCCGTTGGCCAGCTCGCGGTGAAGCCCGGCCAGAGCATTTGCGAATCTTCAAGCGAAGGGCCGGCGATGGTGCGCGCGTAAAACAGCGCCCCGAAAAAGCCGGTGAAGAACAGCAGCTCGGAAAAAATGAACCACACCATGCCCCAGCGGAAGGATCGGTCGACCTGAGCCGAATATTTTCCGGCCAGACTTTCCTTGATCACGGCGCCAAACCAGCCGAAGAGCATGGTCAGCAGGATTCCGGCGCCAAGCGCCATGACATACGGGCCGGCGGGCATTTTGTTGAGATGCAGAACGAAGCCGACGGCCAAGGTCAACAGGGCGACCGAGCCCACCAGCGGCCAGATCGAGGGTGGCGGAACGTAATAAACATCTTTGTTGGCGTGTGCGTGCATGGTGTTTTCCTTTGCCTACTTCACGAGCGGCGGGGTAACGAAGGAGTGGTAAGGCGGCGGTGAGGTCTGCGTCCACTCCAGCGTGTCGGCGCCGTCCCACGGCCGATTACCGGCGGGTGTACCACCGCGTACGCACTTGATCACGATGTAGAGGAAGAGCAGCTGGCTGGCGCCGAGCAGGAAGCCACCCAGACTCGAGATCATGTTGAACTCGGCAAACTGCAGGGCGTAGTCAGGAATGCGCCGCGGCATGCCGGCCAGACCGAGAAAGTGCATCGGGAAGAAGGTGATGTTGAAGGCGATGGCGGTCAGCCAGAAATGCAGCTTGCCCAGCTTCTCGTTGTACATATGCCCTGTCCACTTCGGCAACCAGTAGTACACGCCGCCCATGATCGCCATCGCCGAGCCGGAAAACAGCACGTAATGGAAGTGGGCGACCACGTAGTAGGTGTCTTGCAGCTGGATATCGACCGGCACCAGCGCCAGCACCATGCCGCTGAATCCGCCGATGGCGAACAGGAAGACAAAGGCCAGCGAAAACAGCATCGGCGTTTCGAAAGTGATCGAGCCGCGCCACAGGGTGGCTACCCAGTTGAAGACCTTCACTCCCGTTGGAATGGCGATCAACATGGTCGTGTACATGAAGAACAGCTGCCCGGCGACCGGCATGCCCGTGGTGAACATGTGGTGCGCCCACACGATGAAGGACAGGAAGGCAATCGAGGCTACGGCATAAACCATCGACACATAGCCGAACAGCGGCTTGCGCGCGAAGGCCGGGATGATGGTCGAGACAATGCCGAAGGCCGGCAGAATCATGATGTACACCTCGGGATGGCCGAAGAACCAGAAGATGTGCTGATACATGACCGCATCGCCGCCCGCGGCTGCGTCGAAGAAGTGCGTGCCGAAATTGCGGTCCGTCAGCAGCATGGTGATGGCGCAGGCCAGCACCGGCATCACAGCGACCAGCAGGAAGGCGGTGATCAGCCAGGTCCATACGAACAAGGGCATTTTCATCAGCCCCATGCCCGGCGCACGCATATTGAGGATGGTGACGATGATGTTGATCGCGCCCATGATCGACGAGATGCCGAGGATGTGTATGGCCATTATCGACATGTCGTAGGCGATGCCACCCTGCATGAACAGCGGCGGGTACATCGTCCAGCCGCCGGCAATGGCGCCGCCCGGGACGAAAAATGTCGCGATGAGCAGGATGCCCGCTGCCGGCAGGAGCCAGAAGCTCCAGTTGTTCAGCCGTGGAAAAGCCATGTCCGAGGCGCCGATCATCAGCGGCAGTTGCCAGTTGGCGAAGCCGACCAGCGCCGGCATGATCGCGCCGAAAATCATGATCAGGCCATGCATGGTCGTCAGCTGGTTGAACACACCAGGCTGGAACAATTGCAAGCCGGGCTGAAACAATTCGGCGCGGATCAGCATGGCCAGCGCACCGGCGAAGAAGAACATGAACAGGCTGAACCACAGGTACAACGAGCCGATATCCTTGTGGTTGGTGCTGGTCAGCCAGCGCATGATGCCTGGCGGGGCGCCGTGTTCGTCGTGGTGCCCGGCGGTGTCATTTACGGTCGTGGTATTCATTTACAGACTCCTGGCTACTTGCGCCGTGCGGTGACGTCGGCTGGCTGCACAACATCGCCGAGCTTGTTGTCCCAGCTATTGCGTTCATAAGTGATGACCGCAGCGAGATCAAGATCCGACAACTGCTTGCCAAAGGCGGCCATGGCCGTTCCCGGCTTGCCGTTGAGGATGATGTCGATATGCTCCGCCTTGCCTGCGGCAATCAACTCTGAGCCGCTGAGTGCCGGGAATGCGCCGGGGATGCCCATGCCGGTCGGCTGGTGGCAGGCCATGCAATTCGTGGCGTAAACCTTTTCGCCTAGGGCTTTCAGCTCCGCCAACTCGTAGGTCTTGCCGGCGTTGGCGCTGGCGGCTGCCACCAGGGTCTTCTGTTGCTGTTGCCAAGTGGCGAACTGCTCCGGCGTCACGACTTCGACCACGACCGGCATGAAACCGTGGCCCACGCCGCACAATTCCGCACACTGGCCGCGGTAAATGCCCGGGGCGTCGGCCTTGAACCAAGCGTCGCGGATAAAGCCCGGCACGGCATCCTGCTTGATACCAAAGGCCGGTACCCACCAGGCGTGGATAACATCGCTGGAGGTCATCACCAGACGGATTTTCTTGCCGGCTGGCACCACCAGCGGACGGTCAACTTCGAGGAGGTAATTTTCTCCCTTGGGCTGCGCGCCGTCGATCTGCTCTTTCGGGGTCGAGGAATTGCTCATGAAGCGGATGTTCTCGCCCAGATACTCGTATTCCCACTTCCACTGATGCCCGGTGACCTTGATGGTCAGGTCTTCCTTGCTGGTGTCTTTCATCGACACCACCAGCTTGGTGGCCGGCCAGGCCATCGCGAGCAGGATCAGTACCGGAATGATGGTCCAGATGATTTCAACCCAGAGGTTGTCGTGGAAGGTCGCGGCCTGATGCCCTCTGGATTTCCGGTGCCTGATCAGCGCGAAAAACATCGGAACGAATACGGCGATGAAAATCGCCAGGCAGATCCACAGAATCACGGTGTGCAGGTCATAAATATCCTGCGCCAGACCGGAGGCCGGGGCGTGAAGATTCAGACCGAATTCCGCATGCGCCCACGTTGGAATTAACCCGATTATAAAAGCGGGTATGGCGCGAATGCCGTGGTAAATATTAACAATGCGCCAGCTGGGGTGATTTAGGGCTTTCAATTTGTCTCCCGCCACTTTTTTAATAATCAGCGCATGGTAGCACCGGGTTTTTATTTTGTGGTGCGTTTGCTTGAAAGGCAGTAGGAATGGGCGATGCGGGCTAGGATTTAATACCCATGATTAATATTGTGGGAATAGGGTTAACCAGAGTGTTTGAATAACCGCTATTTAGAATGCGGGTATTTTTTGAATGATTATTTCATAGTCGTGTGAAGTCAGGTTTGGTGCGAAATTGCTTGAGAATATTGAAAAATTTTCTGACTCTGCGTGTTGAAGTTTATAGCCGCGTTGCCGAGCTTCAGGTGCGACTTCAGTCGCACGACGGCCGCGTTGCACGGCTGAAGTTGCACTTGCCGTCACGGATTCCGCTGTGTGGCATGGCGGACTTGTGAGGTTTGATAAAACGGCAGGAATGTTGTTTGTAACTCCACTTTCAGATAGAGACCAGACGCGAAGATGAGCCGCAGACAGTGCTATGGCACGGCAAGGCGACGTCAACAAAGTATCGTTTCTATCTGGAATTGGAATAAGAGATGCCTGAAGAGCCGCACCCAGCAAGCTTCTTCAGTCTGCCTGCCCGCACAGGTCCGTCCTGTGCGGCTCTTCAGGCCGCTACTTGGCGTCGCCAGAATTGCGCGAGGATGCGCAGATCGCTGCCGACCGGGCTGATTTCCTGAATGTGGAGTTGCTGGCGCTGTTGCAGACTGTCCATTTCGGGCAGGGCAAACATGCCGCGCGCGCCGTTGCCGAGCAGGCTGGGGGCCAGATACAGCAGCAGGGCATCGGCGCAACCAGCGGCAATCAGCGCGCCATTGAGCAGCGGGCCGGCTTCCGTAAGGACTTCATTGAGGCCGCGCTGGCCAAGTTCCTGCATCAGGCGCGGTAGATCGACCAGGCCTTCTGCGTCGGGCAGGCTGACGACATCCACGCCAAGCTTGCGGTAAGGCTCAAAGCGCGCTGCATCTGTGACCGCGGTGGCGATCAGGGCGTGACCGGCATCGAGCACGGCGGCGTCCAGCGGCGTACGTAACTGGCTGTCGACGATCACGCGTAGCGGCTGGCGTTCGCAGGCGATGCCGCGCACGGTCAGGCGCGGGTTGTCGGCCAGCACGGTGCCGATGCCGGTCAGGATGGCGCAGGAGCGCGCGCGCCAGTGTTGGGCGTCGGCGCGGGCAGCATCGCTGGTGATCCATTGGCTCTGGCCGTTGGCGAGCGCGGTGCGCCCATCCAGCGAAGCGGCGGATTTGATGCGCAGCCAAGGCCGGCCGCGCTCCATCCGCGAGATGAAACCTTCGTTGAGACTGCGCGCACGGGCTTCAAGCACGCCGCAGACGACTTCGATACCGGCTTCGCGCAAACGGCACAGCCCCCGTCCGGCGACCAGAGGGTTCGGGTCCTGCATGGCAACTACCACACGCTTGAGGCCGGCCTGGATCAGCGCGTCGCTGCAGGGCGGGGTGCGGCCGAAATGCGAGCAGGGCTCCAACGTGACGTAGGCCGTGGCACCGTGTGCGAGCGGCCCGGCAGCGTGCAGAGCGTGCACTTCAGCATGCGGCTCGCCAGCGCGGATGTGCCAGCCTTCGCCGACGATTTGCTCATCGCGCACGATCACACAGCCGACGCGCGGGTTGGGCATGGTCGTGTTCAGACCGCGTTCGGCCAGCGCCAGCGCGCGGGCCATGTGCGTTTCGTCGAAGGGGTAGAACATGGTCATTTGCTCCTGCGAAGAGAGACTTGAGCCGAACTTGTAGGGTGGATAAGCGTCGCGCATTTCGATGCGCTGGCGCCCATGGTGTAGTAGTTGCGAGTAGATTGAAGCTGCTGCGGCCTTCCGAATGAGTTCGTGGGTGCGACTTCAGTCGCACGCCGAGCGTGGTGGCGGATTGAAGTCCGCCCTACAAAACCACGAGCGCCTTGCTCGCAAGAGTTTGTAAAGCAGAATGCTAGCTCTTGCTGCGAGGTTTGGCGCGTGGATGGGGGCTAACTTCGCGGATCGCGTCGGAAAACTCTTCGGCGTCTTCGAAATTGCGATATACCGAAGCAAAGCGGATGTAGGCGACCTTGTCGAGCTTCTTCAGCTCGCGCATCACCAGTTCGCCAAGTTTTTCACTGGGAATTTCGCGCTCGCCCAGCGCCAGCAGTTTGCTTTCGATCCGGTCCAGCGCGGCTTCCACGCTTTCTACGGTGACCGGGCGTTTGCGCAGCGACAGGCGCATGCTGCCGAGGAGTTTCTCGCGCTCATATTCGGCGCGGCTGCCATTCTTCTTCACGACCTGCGGCATCTTCAGTTCGATGCGTTCGTAGGTGGTGAAGCGTTTGTCGCAATCGTTACAGCGGCGGCGGCGGCGGATGATGTCGCCTTCGTCGTTTTCCCGGGTGTCGGTGACCTGGGTGGATTCAGCATTGCAAAACGGGCATTTCATGGCGCTTGCTCCTGCTGGGGTGGGCCTGCCAAATAAAAACGCGGCCGGTCTGTTCGGGAATATTCCGTTTCAGACTTCGGCCGCGTCAGGTTTTGCACTGCTTATCCTTTGTCGGGATTACGCACCGTAAACCGGGAACTTCTTGCACAGCGCGGACACTTCATTGCGCACGCGTTCCAGCACGGCTTCGTCGTTCGGCGCGTCCAGCACGTCGGCGACCAGGTGCGCGACGCGTTCGGCTTCGATTTCGGTGAAGCCACGCGTAGTCATGGCCGGGCTGCCGATGCGGATGCCGCTGGTGACGAAGGGCTTTTCCGGGTCATTCGGGATGCCGTTCTTGTTGACCGTGATGTGCGCCTTGCCCAGCACGGCTTCGGCTTCCTTGCCGGTGATCTTCTTGCTGCGCAGATCGAGCAGGAAGACGTGGCTTTCGGTGCGGCCGGAGACCACGCGCAGATCGCGCTCGCTCAGCACGCGCGCCATGACGCGGGCGTTGGCGACGACTTGCTCCTGATAGCGGCGGAACTCCGGGGTCGCGGCTTCCTTGAAGGCGACCGCCTTGGCAGCGATCACGTGCATCAGCGGGCCGCCTTGCAGGCCGGGGAAGATTGCCGAATTGATGGCCTTCTCGTGTTCGGCCTTCATCAGGATGATGCCGCCGCGCGGGCCACGCAGGGTCTTGTGGGTGGTCGAGGTCACCACATCGGCAAACGGCACTGGGTTCGGGTAGTAACCGGCGGCGATCAGGCCGGCGTAGTGGGCCATGTCGACCCAGAAAATCGCACCGATTTCCTTGGCGACCTTGGCAAAACGTTCGAAATCGATGCGCAGCGAATAGGCCGAGGCGCCGGCGATGATGATCTTCGGCTTGTGCTCGCGGGCCAGCGCTTCCATCTTGTCGTAGTCGATCTCTTCCTTGGCATCCAGGCCATAAGCGACGACGTTGAACCACTTGCCGGACATGTTCAGCGGCATGCCGTGGGTGAGGTGACCACCTTCTGACAGGCTCATGCCCATGATGGTGTCGCCGGGCTTCGCGAAGGCCATCAGCACGGCCTGGTTGGCCTGCGAACCGGAGTTTGGCTGCACGTTGGCGCAGTCGGCACCGAACAGGGCTTTGAGGCGGTCGATGGCGATCTGCTCGGCCACGTCCACATATTCACAGCCGCCGTAGTAACGCTTGCCGGGATAGCCTTCGGCGTACTTGTTGGTCAGTTGCGAGCCTTGGGCTTCCATGACGGCGCAGCTGACGTAGTTTTCGGAGGCGATCAGCTCGATGTGATCTTCCTGGCGCTGGTTTTCGCTCGTAATCGCGGCGAACAGCTCGGGGTCAATATGGGAGAGGGTATCTTTTCTGGAGAACATGGTCGTGGCTCAGGCTGGAGAAGAAAGGGGGGCAACAAGCGCAGGATGATAACCCGGGAGGGGCTCTCAAGTCAGGGGGCATGTCAAACCGGTGCGTCGGCGGGTGTTTGCGTCCAGCTCAATCAATCCCGTGTGGTGGCCGTCTGTTTTGAAATACGTCTGCCTGAAGAACCTGACCAGGTAAGCGTCTCGCGGTATGTGTGGCTGCAAGGCAAGCCCGCTGAGGCTCTTGCGATATGTGCCTCGAAGACCCTTGTCCGAAGCGGATCTTGGAGCAGGCAATAACAAAAAGGCGAGCCCGCATGGCTCGCCTTTTTGTTGCGCTGCAGCTTCGCTCAGGCAAAGTTTGCGGCGGCGAAGTCCCAGTTGGCGAGGCTCGTCAGGAAGGTCTCGACGAACTTCGGGCGGGCGTTGCGGTAGTCGATGTAGTAGGCGTGTTCCCACAGGTCGATGGCGATCAGCGGGATGTCGCCGGTCGTCAGCGGGTTGCCGGCGGCGCCGGTGTTGAGGATGTCGACGCTGCCGTCGGCCTTCTTCACCAGCCAGGTCCAGGATGAACCGAAGTTGCCCACGGCGCTCTTGGTGAAGGCTTCCTTGAAGGCGTCAAAGCTGCCGAACTTGGCATCGATGGCCGCAGCCAGTGCGCCGCTCGGAGCGCCGCCGCCAGCGGGCTTCATGCTGTTCCAGAAGAAGGTGTGGTTCCACACCTGGGCGGCGTTGTTGTAGATGCCGCCGGAAGCCTTCTTGATGATCTCTTCCAGGCTGGCGTTTTCGAATTCGGTGCCGGGGATCAGATTGTTCAGGTTGGTCACATAGGCTTGGTGGTGCTTGCCATAGTGATACTCGAAAGTTTCTTCCGAGATGTGCGGAACGAGGGCGGTCTTGGCGTAGGGCAGGGCGGGCAGGGTATGGGCCATGTGGGTTTCTCCGTTTGTGGGGGTGTTCTCAGAGCTGCTCAGGGCGTGTTGCAGTGCCATGATCAGATTGCAGGAAGATGCCTGACTAGTTTACTCGGAATTATGCTGTACGGACAAATTGCGACAGGCAATCAGCCCGATAGGCCATGCCTACAACGTGGTTATGGTTTTTCCACGCGTGCCTTCAGGCGCGAGGCGGCGAGCTGGATTTCCAGACGCTGGTTTTCGGCAACTGTTGTCGCATCGCGCAGGATTTCGCCCGCTTCGTTGCGCACGATGGCGTAGCCGCGGGCCAGCACAGCATCCGGGTTGAGGCCTTCGAGCCGCGCGGCAAGGCTGGCCAGTTGCTGCTGCGCGCGCGTCAGCCGCCAGGCCGCGCTGCGCGCCAGGCTTTGTTCGCATGCCTGTAGACGCGCCTGGAGCGGGCCTGTGCGCGGGGCATAGCGGGAGAGGCGCGCGGACAGGGCGTCTACACGGGTGCTGAGGCGAAAGGCCCGTACTTGCTGGGCCTGGCGCAGGCGTTGCTGCAGATTATTGAGCCGCTCGGCGCTGCGGGCGAGGCGCGCACGCGGGTGACTAAGGCGGCGTTGTAGTTCGTCGACGCGCTGGCCGGCTTGCTGCAGGCGGCGCTGGCCGGCGCGCAGCAGATCATTGCGCAGTTGGGGCAGGCGTTGGCGCAGGGCGTACCAGCCGGCCGAGGCTATTTCGGCGGCGGCAGTGGGCGTGGGCGCTCGCAGGTCGGCGGCAAAGTCAGCCAGCGTACTGTCGGTTTCGTGGCCGACCCCGCTGATCACCGGAATTGCACAGCCGGCGATGGCGCGTGCGACCGCCTCATGATTGAAGGCCCACAGATCTTCGATGCTGCCGCCACCGCGACAGACGATCAGCAGCTCAACACCGTCTTTTTGCGCGCGTTCGCTGGCGCTGCGGATTGCGGCGGCGATTCTTTCACCGGCACCATCGCCTTGTACCGGCGTTGGGTACAGGGTGATGCGTAAGCCTGGTGCGCGGCGCCTCAAACTGGTGAGGACGTCGTGCAGGGCGGCGGCGGCGGGCGAGGTGATCAGGCCGATGCCGTGCGGCAGCTCGGGCAAGGCCCGTTTGCGCTCGGCCGCGAAGAGGCCCTCGGCTTCGAGGCTGGCCTTGAGGCGCAGAAAGGCTTCATACAGGTTGCCGAGGCCGGCGCGGCGAATGCTGTCCACGGAAAGCTGCAAATCGCCACGTGCTTCATACACGGTGGCCTGGGCGCGCACTTCGACACGCATGCCTTCGCTGAGTTGAAAGGGCAGGAGTTGTGCCTTGGTGCGCCACATCGTGCAGCGGATCTGGGCGCGTTCATCCTTCAGGGTGAAGTAGATATGGCCGGAGGCGGCACGCACTAGATTGGAAATTTCGCCGGCGATCCAGCCAAGCGGAATTCTGGCTTCGATGAGTTGGCGAATTTGTAGGACGAAATCGGATACGCTGGAAACCGGCGCGCTGACTCGTTCTTGCGGGGGGACGCTGGTGAACATGGCGTCAATTCTAGCTCAATCCACATCCCTGCCCCAAAGGTCGCGCGAATGCTGCCTGTGCGCGTTGCAGACAGGTGTTGACAAGCTTTTTCTTTTCTAAGTATATGATTGTAAAGAAAATGTAATAACAGCTTCATTTTTGATCAAATTGAAAAAAACCGTGTCGTACGGGGCACTTAGCGCGCTCATTCATCCACTGTTCACATACTTATCCACAGAATCTGTGGATTACTCCAAATGAGTGCATGACATGCAGGAGCGGCTTCTTTCCGCTGGATGGTCAGTGCATGGGGGCGCAGCGCGCTTGCCCTTGGCGGGGTGGAACGCTAGAGTTCCGGACTTGTCGAAAATCAGGAGTTGCTCCCGTGCTGGAGATCATCCGTGCTGCCGGTTGGCCAATCATTCCCTTGTTGTTTGCTTCCATCATTGCTCTGGCCTTGATTATTGAACGCAGCATTTCCTTGCGTCGCTCGGTCATCGTGCCGACGGGGCTGCTTGAAAAAGTTCTCGGTGACTTGCGCAAATCCGGCCCTTCGGATGAGCTGGCCAATCGCTTGCATGCGCATTCCTCGCTGGGTCAGGTGCTCGCTGCCGGAGTGCGCAATGTGCGCGCCAGTCGTGAGGTGATGAAGGAATCCATCGAAGAGGCTGGCCGTTCAGTCGCGCATGATCTGGAGCGCTTCCTCACCACGCTGGGCACGATTGCCACGGTGGCGCCGCTGATGGGTCTGTTCGGCACAGTCGTCGGCATGATCGAATTGTTCGGCGCGCAAGGCCCATCGGGCGTGGGCGCTGATCCGCAGCAACTGGCGCATGGCATTTCGGTGGCGCTGTACAACACCGGCTTCGGCCTGATCATCGCGATTCCTGCGCTGATTGCGCACCGCCATTTCCGTGCGCTGGTTGATAGCCTGGTGGTGGATATGGAAATGCAGGCGGTCAAGCTGGTCGAAGTGCTGCATGGTGAGCGTCGCACTTCATCCAGCATTAGCAGCACTGGCGGCAACGCCGCCCACGCCAGCAGCTCTGCGACCGGCGCGTCCAGCAGCGCCAGCAGCAGTAGCCGGAAATAAGGGCGCGCTGACATGGACTTCCGGCGCGGTCGTGGCAAGGAAGAGCTGGAGATCAATCTGATTCCGCTCATCGATGTACTGCTGGTGATCATCATCTTTCTGATGCTTACCACCACTTACTCCAAATTTTCCGGGCTGGAAATCAACCTGCCCAGCTCCGATGCGCCATCCGCGCAAGAGCAGCCCAATGAAATCAACGTGACCATTACGGCGACCGGCGATGTGCTGATCAACCACAATGCCGTCGGCAGTCGTGATCTGAACGTGATTGTCGATGCGCTGCGCCGCCTGGCGCCGGAAAGTGGCAAGTCGCCGCTGGTAGTGATCAATGGCGATGCCAAGGCCAACTTCCAGAGCGTGTTCGATGTAATGCAGGCGGCACAAAAAGCCGGTCTGCCGAACGTGTCTTTCGCCGCACAGACCAAGAAATAAGCCGGGTAGCTCATGGCCGCCCTGAATCGCCCCGTCTGGTGGAGCAAGCGCAGTTTCATCGCTGTCTTGTGGCTGCCGCTGGCGGGGCTTTTCTTTTGGGTTTCGGCTCTGCGCCGCGCAGCCTATCGCGCGGGCTGGCTGCGCTCTGAACGCTTGCCGGTGCCGGTGATCGTGGTTGGCAATATCGCCGCCGGTGGCAGCGGCAAGACGCCGGTGGTGATCTGGCTGGCAGCGGCGCTGGTGAAGCGTGGTTTCAGTCCCGGCATCCTGTCGCGTGGCTATGGTGGCAATGCTGAAGTGCCCACCAGCGTACAGGCGGACAGCGATCCGGCAGTGGTCGGCGACGAACCGGTGCTGCTGGCGCGGCGCACCGGCTGCCCGCTGTGGGTCGGGCGAGATCGTGTGGCGGCGGGGCGGGCGCTGCTCGCCGCGCATCCCGAGGTGAATGTGCTGATTACCGATGATGGCTTGCAGCACTATCGCCTGCAACGCAGCGCCGAGATCGTGGTCATCGACGAAACCATTCTGGGCAATGCCTGGCCCTTGCCGGCGGGGCCGCTGCGGGAACCCATCGCGCGTCTGGCTTCGGCCAGTCTGCTGATTGCCAATGGTGCGATCAGTGCCTGCCTGCAGAGCCGCCTCCCGCCTGTGTCTCAGACCGGCATGGCCCTTGAGGCGCGCCAGTTCTATCGCTTGGGGCAGGTGGCTGAAAAGCGGGGCGCAGCGGACTTCTCGGGGCAGCGCCTGCATGCCTTGGCCGGTATCGGCAATCCCGAGCGCTTCTTTACGACGCTACGTGAGTTGGGCCTCAGGCTCGAAACCACGCGCGCCTTGCCGGATCATCATGCGTTCAGCGCCGAGGATTTGCGCGTGCCCGCAGGAGAAGTTCTGCTGCTGACCGAGAAGGATGCAGTAAAATGCGCCGCTCTCGCGCCGGCCGATGCCTGGGTGCTTCCGGTGGAAGCCTGCATCGATGAAGCCGCGCTGGACCATTTGCTGGAGCGTCTGCATGGACCCGAAACTGCTTGAGATCCTCGTCTGCCCCGTGTGCAAGGGCCCGCTCGAACACCGCCGCGCCGCGCATGAGCTGGTGTGCCGCCCCTGTCGTCTGGCCTATGCCGTCAAGGATGGCATTCCGGTGATGCTGGCTGACGAGGCGCGGCCGCTTAGCGCTGACGAGGCTGGAGCACCGTAATGGCCGCGCGTTTCAAGGTCATCATTCCCGCCCGTTTTGCCTCGACGCGTCTGCCCGCCAAGCCGCTGGCCGATATCGGCGGCAAGCCGATGGTGGTGCGCGTGATGGAGCGCGCCCTGGCCTCGGGTGCCGAGGAAGTGTGGGTGGCGACCGACCATGAAGGCGTGCGCGATGCGGTGCTGGCCGCTGGTGGCAAGGCATTGATGACGCGTGCCGATCATCCGACGGGGACAGACCGGCTGGCCGAAGTCGTCACGACGCTGGGCTGGGCGCCTGGCGAGATCGTGGTGAATGTGCAGGGCGACGAGCCGCTGATTGATCCGGTCGTGATTCGCCAGGTGGCGGAAGCCCTGGCCGCCGATGTGAATGCCGAGATTGCCACGGCGGCGCATCCGATTACTTCTGTGGATGAATTCCTGAATCCGGCAGCGGTGAAGGTGGTCTGCGAAAAGAATGGTCACGCCCAGTATTTCTCGCGCGCGCCGATTCCGTTTCCGCGTGACGCCGCGTTGGCCGGCGCCTTGCTGCCCGGCAAGCCTTTGCCCGCCGGGCTGCTGCCGCTGCGCCATGTCGGCTTGTATGCTTATCGCGTTGGTTTTTTGAAAGCCTTTGCTACGCTTACACCTGCGCCGACCGAGCAAACGGAAATGCTCGAACAATTGCGTGCCCTCTGGCACGGTTACCAGATTCGCGTTGAAACCCTGGGCGAGGCACCGCCCGCCGGAGTTGATACCCCCGAGGATCTCGCCCGTGTGCGAGCCTTCTTTGCCGCAAACAACAACTAACAGGAGAGATTGATGCGTCTGATTCTTTTGGGGCCGCCAGGAGCCGGCAAGGGCACGCAAGCCAAATTCATTGCCGAGAAATACGGCATTCCGCAAATATCCACCGGCGACATGTTGCGCGCTGCCGTCAAGGCAGGCTCACCCATGGGTCTGGCCGCCAAGGCGGTGATGGATGCGGGTCAACTGGTCTCGGACGACATCATCATCGGTCTGGTCAAAGAGCGCCTGACTCAGCCGGACTGTGCCAATGGCTACATGTTTGATGGCTTTCCGCGCACCCTGCCGCAAGCTGATGCGCTCAAGGATTCCGGCGTGGCTCTGGATGTAGTGCTGGAAATCGACGTGCCGGATTCGGAGATTGTGGAGCGCATGAGCGGCCGCCGCGTGCATCTGGCCTCGGGCCGCACCTATCACATCAAGTTCAACCCGCCCAAAGTTGCTGGCGTGGATGATGAAACCGGCGAGCCGCTGGTGCAACGCGACGACGACAAGGAAGAGGTCGTCACGAAGCGTCTGGACGTCTATCATGCGCAGACCAAACCGTTGGTGAAGTACTACAGCGACTGGGCTGCGGCCGGCGACAACGCTGCTCCGCGCTATGCCCGGATCGCCGGCACAGGCCCGGTAGATCAGATTACGGCCAAGGCTTTGTCAGCACTGGAAGGCTGATTGAGTTGCTTGTAAAGATGAAAAACCGCGACGTGCGAGCGTCGCGGTTTTTCGTTTTTGACAGTTCTGAAATGGTCGGAATTGCGCGCTTCACGCGTGCCGTTTGAAATCCGCGATGCGGAAACCCAGCGCAAACAGGGTTGCGAAGTAAGCAAGGCCACCCGCGCCCATCACGCCTGCCAGATGGAGGATGCGCCAAAGCGTGTTGTGTTCCAGCCAGTCGCTCTGCGCGCCCTTGGCAAAATAAAGCACCACCCCCATCACGCTGATGGCGAGCAGCAGCTTGCTGGTAAATACTCCCCAGCCTGCGTGCGGTGTATAGGCATTGCACTGACGCAGGCCCCTGTAGAGCAGGGCGGCGTTGAGGGTGGCGGCGAGGCTGATCGACAGGGCCAAGCCGGCGTGCGGTAGCAGCCCGAAATCGCGCAGGTCGAGCACCCACAAGAACAGCACGTTCAGTAACTGGGTGGCGGTCAGCGAAATCAGCGCGTATTTCAGCGGCGTGCGAATGTCCTGGCGTGAATAGAACGCCGGGGCGAGGATCTTCACCAGAATCAGGCCGCACAGGCCGATGCTGTAAGTCAGCAGGGCGCTTTGCGTGGCCAGGGTGTCGGCAGCCTTGAAGGCGCCATGCTGGAACAGGGTGGCGGCTAGCGGCACGGCCAGCACCATCATGCCGATGGCGCAGGGTGCGGTCAGCAGCAGGGCGATACGCAGGCCCCAGTCTAGCGTGGCGGAAAAGCCCGCCGCGTCATTTTGTGCCTTCATTTTCGACAGGCTGGGCAGCAGGATGGTGCCCAGTGCCGCGCCAAGGATGCCCATCGGGAACTCCATCAGGCGGTCGGCGTAGTTGAGCCAGGAGATGCTGCCGGTCGGCAGCCAGGACGCGAACGCGGTATTGATCAGCAGGCTGATCTGCGCCACGGACACGCCCAGGGTGGCCGGCCCCATCAGCTTGAGGATACGCATCACGCCGGGGTCAGCGGTTGATAGCGAGAAACGCGGCAGCATGCCGATTTTGGCCAGCGCCGGAATCTGTAGAGCCAGTTGCAGGGCACCACCGATGAAGGCGGCCCACGCCAGCGCCATTACCGGCTGAGCAAAATGCGGGGCGGCAAACAGCGCCATGCCGATGAAGCACAGATTCAGCAGCACCGGCGTGAAGGCCGGAATCGCAAAGCGGCTCCAAGTGTTGAGCACCCCCGCGGAGAGCGCCACCATCGACATGAAGAAAATGTAGGGGAAGGTGATGCGCGTCAGTTCAGCGGTGAGTGCGAATTTTTCCGGATTTTTGGCAAAGCCGCCGGCTGTGGCGTGGATCAGCCAGGGCGCAGCCAATACACCGATAATCGAGATCACCAATACGATCAAGCCGAGCAAGGTCGCGACCTGGTTGACCAGCAGGTGCGTCTCTTCCACGCCACGCTTGGCACGGTATTCCGACAGAATCGGGACGAACGCCTGCGAGAAAGCGCCTTCCGCAAACAGGCGCCGCAGCAGATTGGGCAGACGGAAGGCCACGTTGAAGGCATCGGTAAAAATGCCCGCGCCAAAAATGTTGGCGATGAGTATTTCGCGCACAAGCCCCAGGATGCGCGAGACGAAAGTCAGTCCGCTGATGGTGGCGAGGGCTTTGTGCAGTTTCATGAAGACAGTGATCAGGGCTGAGAGTGGCGCGAATCATAACATTCGTGCTCTGGCTGCCTGTTTTCGCCGGTGAAAGGCTACGGCTGGGGATGGTCTCTGAAGAGGCTCTCTGCGCCTTACTCTTGGGCTGATATGCTTGAAAAAGTCCGCCAGATGCGGCTCTTCAGCATGTCTGGCTTGTTTTTGCGTTGCGGCCGGTACGGTTATTTGTACAGGATCGGTAAAAATTCATGGTTCATGGGTTTTTGCCAGACTTTGGGGCTTGCAAGAAGCGGGAGTGCAGGCTAGAATCCGCCCCTTCGCGTAATTTCATACCTAAGACAGAACACATGGCCAATTCCGCACAAGCCCGCAAGCGCGCCCGTCAGGCACTCGTAGCCCGCGCTCACAACACCAGTCAGCGTTCCCGTCTGCGCACCGCTATCAAGGCTGTGCGCAAGGCCGTTGAAGCCGGTGACAAAGTCGCCGCGCAAGCAGTATTTCAGCAATCCGTCAGCATCATCGACAGCCTTGCCGACAAGGACATCGTTCACAAGAACGCAGCTGCTCGTAACAAGAGCCGCTTGTCCGCCGCCATCAAGGCGATGGGCGCTGCTGCCTGATTGTATTCCGCGCCACTGAGGTGGCTGGAATCAAAAAGGGGGTGTGACGCAAGTCGCGCCCCTTTTTCGTTTTTACCTTGTTGACGCTGCCCCTCCCGATTTGGTCGTGCTTTGGCACGGTCTGAGAAAGAGCACCATGAATAAAGCGCCCAGACATTTCCTGCAGTTCAAGGATCTCTCCCGTGACGAGATCGACTACGTCTTTGCCCGTGCAAAATGGATCAAGGACAAGTTCAAACGCTACGAAACCTACCATCCGCTCTTTGATCGCACCCTGGTGATGATCTTCGAGAAAGCCAGCACGCGCACGCGTCTGTCTTTCGAAGCCGGCATGTTCCAGCTGGGTGGTTCTGCGATCTACCTGAATACGCGCGACTCCCAATTGGGGCGCGGTGAGCCGGTGGAAGATGCGGCGCAGGTGATCTCGCGCATGAGCGACGTGGTAATGATCCGCACTTTCGAGCAGACCATCGTCGAGCGCTTCGCGGCCAATTCGCGCGTGCCGGTCATCAATGGGCTGACCAATGAATTCCATCCCTGTCAGATCCTCGCCGACATCTTCACCTGGATCGAACGCCACGGCTCCATTCAGGGCAAGACCGTGGCCTGGATCGGCGATACCAACAACATGTGCAATACCTGGTTGCAGGCGGCTGAGTTGCTGGATTTCAAGGTGCATGTGAGTTCGCCCAAGGGCTACGAAGTCGATCAGGCCAAGGCCAACATCGGCGGTTCGGCGCATTACGAACAGTTTGCTGATCCGATGGATGCTGCGCGCGGCGCGCACATCATCACGACCGACGTGTGGACCTCGATGGGTTTCGAAGCCGAGAATGAGGCGCGCCTGCGCGATTTTGCCGACTATCAGGTCGATGCCGACATGATGGGTGTGGCTGACAAGGACGCCATGTTCATGCACTGCCTGCCCGCGCACCGCGGTGAGGAAGTGACTTCCGAAGTGATCGATGGCCCGCAGAGCGTGGTCTGGGATGAAGCCGAGAATCGTCTGCACGCCCAGAAGGCCCTGCTGGAGTTCTTGATGCTGGGCCGCATCTAAGTGATTTTGAAGTGTGGTGGGCGGCCATGAGGCGTGCTTGCCCTGTCTCTGTTTGATGTGTGGAGAAATGAAATGAGTGATGTGAAGCGCGTGGTGCTGGCCTATTCCGGCGGTCTGGATACCTCGGTGATCCTGAAGTGGCTGCAGGACGAGTACAAGTGTGAAGTGGTGACCTTTACCGCCGACCTCGGTCAGGGTGAAGAGCTGGAACCCGCCCGCGCCAAGGCGCTGAAGGCCGGGATCAAGCCCGAGCACATTTTCATCGACGATCTGCGCGAAGAGTTTGTGCGCGATTTCGTGTTCCCGATGTTCCGCGCCAACACGGTTTATGAAGGTGAATATCTGCTGGGTACTTCCATTGCCCGTCCGCTGATCGCCAAGCGCCTGATCGAAATCGTCAAGGCCACCGGTGCCGATACCATTTCGCACGGCGCGACCGGCAAGGGCAACGATCAGGTGCGTTTTGAGCTGGGCGCCTATGCGCTGATGCCGAACGTCAAGGTCATTGCTCCGTGGCGTGAGTGGGATCTGAATTCGCGCGAAAAACTCATGGCTTATGCTGAAGCCAATGGCATTTCGGTGGACATGAAGCACAAGAATGGCGGCGCACCCTATTCGATGGACGCCAACCTGCTGCATATCAGCTTCGAAGGCCGTCACCTTGAAGATCCGAAGAACGAAGCCGAAGAAACCATGTGGCGCTGGAGTGTGTCGCCCGAGGCTGCGCCGGATCAGGCCGAGTACCTGGATCTGGAGTTCGAACACGGCGATCTGGTTGCCATCAACGGTACGCGCATGAAGGCTCACGAGCTGCTGGCCAAGCTCAACGAACTGGGTGGCAAGCACGGCATTGGCCGTCTGGATCTGGTCGAAAACCGCTACGTCGGCATGAAGAGCCGTGGCTGCTACGAGACCCCTGGCGGCACCATCCTGCTCAAGGCCCACCGTGGTATCGAGTCGATCACGCTGGATCGCGAAGTCGCCCACCTCAAGGATGATCTGATGCCGCGTTACGCGCAGATGATCTACGCCGGTTACTGGTGGAGCCCGGAGCGCATTGCGCTGCAGACCCTGATCGATCATACGCAGGAAAACGTCACGGGCTTCGTCCGCGTGAAGCTCTACAAGGGCGCAGTGTCGGTGGTGGCGCGTGATTCGAAGTACAGCCTGTTCGACCAGAACATCGCCAGCTTCGACGACGATGGCGGCGCCTACAATCAGGCGGATGCCGGCGGCTTCATCAAGCTCAATGCCCTGCGCATGCGCATCGCGGCGAATGCCAAGGCTAAGCGCGGCGGCTGAACGATGAGCTGAGTTTGTGAGCGTATTGCGTTCGTAAAAAAGCCGCTCGGGTTCGAGCGGCTTTTTTATTTCGTGTGACCCGTCTGCTCAGGCGACGATGTTGGCGCCGTGATTGACGAGCTGAAAGACGCCCCAGCCCAGCAGCGCACCGCAGGGCAGATCCAGCATGTAATGCTGTTTGGTGAACATGCAGCTGATGGCGATCAGTGCGGGGAAGAGCAGAGCCCAGGCGCCGAAGTAGGGCCAGGCGAACATGGCGGTGAGCATGGCGACCGAGGTATGCATGCTCGGAAAACAGTTCGAGGACTTGTCGTAGTTCTGCACGAACTTCAGGAAGCGGATCGACCATTTGTTGCTCTCCGGCAATTCGCGCCAGTGCGCGGGTGTTTCGACCGGAAAGACCAGAAAGAAAAACATCTGGCAGAACAGTAACAGGATGAAGCTGATGGCCATGTAGTTGAACTGGCGGTGGTCACGCGCGAGCAGGTTCAGGTAAATGATGGCCGGGTAATACAGGAAGCTGTAGACCCACACCCAACCGGACCAGAACGGAATTTTTTCATCCAGCGGCGAGTGGAACTTGCGCGGAGTAACCCATTGGTTGCGCTGGCACCAGAAATAGAATTGGTAGCAGCCGACAATGAGGATGATGGAGATCGAAATATTGACCAGATAGTCCAGTGTATTCATGCGATCAAGCCCGCTGTTTCTTGTTTGTTGTGCATTGACCGTTAATGCTGGTCAATAAATGTGACGGAATTGTGTCGCCAGTATGACAATGCTGCAAGTATTTCGTACGGGTGGTAGGGGCAGGCTGAGTGTCTCGCCCGATGAGACCGGCGGTGGTTTTTGGAGTCCGCCGTATGTGGATTGCTTCGCACTGGAACAGGGCATACTGATATTCGATATCCATCGATTGCCCAAAGTCAGACGGATGTCTGGAAGTGCTCTGTCAAATTTACACCGCAGATTTTGTGCAAGCGCTACCTGAAGTAGGGGGATAAGGGGTTTTGGGTCGCGGGCAGTAAATCAGAGATTCGAGATCGAGCGGCACAGATTGGCGCGCGCAGCCTCTTCGAACCTCTGGCGGAAATGCGGCGTGTAGTAAATGTTCGGGCGGGCCAGAAAGCCTTGCAGCACTTCACGCCGCTTGCTGCGAAAGACGGCTTCGGGCACCCAGGCGTATTCGGCACGCACCTGCGTTTCGTACTCATCGAAACGCGTAGGCGGCGCACCGAGGATGGCCAGATCGATGTCGACCAGCAAGGCGGCGTCGCCCGCCAAGGTTTGTGCGTTGTGGCAGGTGGCCATCACCAGATCGTGCACGCGCTGCGCCGCCTCGGCCGGGAAGCCTCCCTCCAGCAGCGCCCGGCGGGCCCAGTCGGCGCTGCGTGCTTCGTTGTCGCGGGCGCGCACGTCATAGATCGCGTCGTGAAACCACAGGGCCAGACACAGCTCGGCGGGTCGCTCAGCCAGTGGCCACACGCCTTCCAGCGCGTCCAGGCATTCCACCAGATGGCGCAGGGTATGGTAGTGGCGCTGCGGTTCGCTCCAGGCCAGCAGCAGTTCCGTCATCAGCTGCGGGCAGGCCTGTGCCGCGCCGCTGGCGGCCCAGAATTTTTCCCACGCAGTCTGTGGTGTGGAGATGTTCATGGCGATCCTTGTCCGGCGATGGCGAAGCTTCGCATGTTTCCGGCCTGCTGCTGGTGAACAAAAAAGGCCGCGAATCCATCGCGGCCTTTGCTTGCTTCAGGACAGCCGCTTACTTGGCTGCGCCCACACCGCTGTTCAGGTGTTCGCCCAGATAGGGCACGCTGGCCGTGCCGTAATTGGCTTTCTGCGAACTGCTCCAGTCCTTCCATGGCGCGGTCGAGACGATGTGTTTGCCGAGGGTTGCGCCGCGGATGATCATCTTGCCTACCGGGCTGGACAGGCTGCTCTGCGGCCACTGGCGTGCAAAGTATATCGTGCCGCTAAGGCTGCCGTCGCTGGTGAACGTGCCACCGCTGAACAGGAAGCCGTAGGTCACGCTGCTCTCGGTGCTCGGTGCAGCCATCGCGCTGCTGCTCTTGCGGCCGGTCACGTAGTAAACCTCGCAGCCATCGAATACCGCTGTCGCGTTACCAAAGATGAAGTCCACATCGCCCGCGATGTAGCTGTTCTTCACATACACGCGCTTGTTGGTGCCGGAGACCCACAGCGTGTCCTGATTGCCGATCAGGCGCACGTTGTCGAGAGTCACCTGATCCGCTGCCGTGTAAACCGCCACCGCCTGATCCGCGCCGCCCGAATTGGCGTTGTCTTCGCTATAGGTGTTGGTCACCGTCACGTTCTTCATCTGGAAGCCAGCGTTCTGGATGACGAAGGCCGAGGAGCAGGTCGTGCCTACGATGCTGCTGCCCTTGGCCGCGCAGCCATCCACCCAGGTCTTGCCCGCGCCCGTGTAGTTGGCCGACGGTACCAGCGCCTTGTACTGGCTGCCGGTCATCGGCGAGTTGGTCTTCTGCTGGATCTTCACGTCCGTGGCAGCGCCCGTGCCATACAGCGTGATCGGCACGCCGGAGGCGACGAAGACGACTTCGTTATAAGTACCCGGATTCACCAGAATGTACTTGCGCGTGCTGCCGCCTGCAGCAATGGCTGCGTTGACGGCGGATTGCACCGTCTTGTAAGTCGCGCCGCTGCCCACCGTGTAGTTGGGCGATGCCGGCAGCGTCACGGCGGCTGGCGTCCAGCTGCCGAGGAACTTGGCCGCCGTGTAATTGGCCGCCACCGAGCTGCTCAATTGCGGACGCGTCGCGGTGGACTTTGGCGCCGTGCCGGAGCCACTGCTGGATGAGCTGGAGCTGCTCGACGAGGACGAAGACGAGCTGCTGCTGGAAGAACTGGAGCTGCTGCTTGATGAACTGGAACTGCTCGATGAGCTTGAACTGCTGGATGAAGACGAGCTGGACGAACTGCTGCTGACTACCGGCCCGACTGAACACCAGGCACTGGCCGCGAAACTGTTCGTCGGGAACAGCGAGGTGCTGCAGGTGAAAGCGCCGGTCAGCGTCGCATACACGAAGGCGCCGGACTTGCCGAGCGCGACGGTATGCGTGCCGCTCATGCTGCAGGCGCTGCCTACTTGTGCGCACTTGGTGTAGCCGGATGGATAGTCAGTTGCCGCCAGGGCGCTGCCTGACAGCCCGAGCGCGAGGGCGCCCAGTAAGAGGTTGATACGCATGTTTTGTCTCCATTTTTTATATGATTTCGTCGGCATTGCGGGCAACTAGGTGTGACGTTGCTTTGCCGACGATGTTTGCCGGCGTTCGCCGACCTTTGGCAGACTAGACCGGTAACAGGAAGCCGTCAATAATCAATAGCTTGGCGGTGATACCGATCACATATGCGCGCATGTGGAGGCCGCTCGTACAGGCGTTCTGCAGATGGCCTGCCCGGACAGCCGCTCCTGATAAGCCTGAGCGGGCAGCCGTTGTGAAGACCGAGGTGGGGGGCGGCTCTTCAGGCAGGAGCGTAGAAATATGGATTTTCTCATTCGTCACTGCGCGGGGTACGAATGCTTGCAGGGCGGATTGTTTCGCGAACCCCTATACAGGTCTGTGTCAGGGAGCTGTGTGTAATTCTCGCTATCATCAGGCTCAGAACATTTGATGAACGCGGCAGGAAACAGACATGAGAAAAAATATGACCGGCATTACCTTGGCGATCGTGGTGCTGCTGGGCGTGGCGGCTTGCGTGCCTTTGCCTCCGGGGGCGTGGCCGGATGCGCCTCCGGATCGTCAGCAGCGTGACTACGACCGGGACGGCGACGACCGCTATCGTGGCGAATCGCCCAGATCGCGACAGGAACGGGAGCGGCGTCAGGATATCGAACAGCAAAATCGTCAGCGCGAGCAAGAGCGCATGCGACGCGAACAGGATCAGCACAACCGCGAACGGGCTGAGTAGGATCGGCGCCGCGCCGATCAGGATCGCCAGCGCCAGCAGGTTGATCAGCAAAACCGGCAGCGTGAACAGGAACGAGCGCAACGCGAGCAAGATCAGTACAACCGCGAACGGGCCGAACAGGATCGTCGGCGCACTGAACAGGAACGCCAGCGTCAGAGCGAACAGGAGCAACGTAATCGTCAGCAGGCCGATCAACAAAACCGTCAGCGCGAACAGGAACGGGCACAGCGCGAGCAAGGACAACGCGACCGTGAGCGGGCCGATCAGGATCGTCAGCGCCAGCAAGCTGAACAACAAAATCGGCAAAAGGCCGAGCAGGAACAGCGTGGTCAGCAGCAGGCGGAGCAACAAAACCGCCATCGCGAACAGGAGCGGGCACAGCGCGAGCAAGGGCAGCGCGACCGTGAGCGGGCCGATCAGGATCGCCAGCGTCAGCAAACTGAGCAACAAAGTCGGCAAAAGGCCGAGCAGGAGCAGCGTGGTCAGCAGCAGACGGAGGAGCAAAACCGCCAGCGCGATAAGGGATCGAGAAACGGCGATCGGCCTGAGGGTCAAAGCAGGCCGCGCTGAGTCGGGAGGACAGTCTCTGGCGCGGCCGTCACGAGCAATGCTACATGTAGGCTGTCTGCAGAGCCGCATCTGGCGGACTTCTACAGGCAGCCTGCCGCAATCACCGCGCCCGGCAAGCCTGAGCCGGCTGCTGCCTTGTAGATCCAGTCCGGGGGCGGGTCTTCAGGCGATCTTGTGCAGGTTTTCCTGATAACGGCGGATCGTCGCCAGCGAGCCAGCCGCACTGTGGCAGATCTGGCTTTCTTCATAGCGATGCTCCGCCCCCACCGGACAGGCGCTGCGCGCCGTACAGCCCAGCGCGCAATCGGATTCGGCGGCGAGACGCCCGGCGTTGCAAGCTGCCAGATTGAAGCTGCCGCCTGCCAGCGCCCCGGCCGGGCAGGCCGTGATACAGGGCTTAGTCGCGCAGCTCGTGCACGGATAGCCGTTATCCACCGGCTGCGAGGCCGGCAGATCCGTATCCGTGAGGATCGCCACGCGATACGCAAACCAGCTGCCCCATACTGAGTCGATACCGACCATGAAAGGCGACGCCCGATGCCAGCCGGCAATCGTGCCCAGACGCTGCAGGCCAATGTGGCGTGAGCCTAGGCTTTGCGGAAATACAAAACGCGCCCGCGCCGCCGGCAAGGCCTGCGCCAGCCAGGCCTCCACCGTGCGCACGCTGTACTCGTCAATTGGATGTTCCGTGCGAATGCCTTCGGCCTGCACGCATTCCCACAGCCGCCGCCCGGCATGGCCAAACAGGATCAGCTGACGCTCATGCGCCGCGGGCGCCAGCGGCGCGACCAGATCAGCCGGCAGCTCGGCGAGATTGAAAACGTGCTGGCGATTGAGGCCGGCGTGATTAAGGAAGGCGGCTTCGGGGAGATTGGGCATAGTGTTGGCGTCGGGCGGGTTAGCCGCAGGCGTAACCCGCGCGGCTGGGTGATGGATTCATCGCGATTTATCTTGGTCGCAGGGTTTGTCAGCGTAGGTTAAATGCCCCGGCCTATACGACGGCTTGGGCTTTCCTTCGTTCAGATTGTTGATTGAAGGTGCGCACGCCTAGTATGACCCCGCTGATCAACAGCAGAATTCCCGCTGCGACGGAGATTGAGGGCAGTCTGCCATGCCACATGAAGGCATAGGCGAGGGCGGCCAGCGTTTCGAAGACGATGAGCTGACCGCTCAGCGCGGTCGGCAAAAGGCGGCTGGCGCGATTCCACAACAGCGTGCCGAGCCAGGAGGCGAGCAGGCCGATGGCCAGCATCAGCCCTGCATAGAGAAGGGGGCGTGGCCCGAGCGGAAAGGCGAAGCCGTTTTCCGGTTTGCTAAACCACAGCGCCGCGCCGCCCATGCCGATCAGCGATAGTGGCAAGGTCGCCAAACCTTGCGCCGTGGCCCAGGTGCTCGAAGACAGTGTCGGGTGTAATTGCAGCCAGCGCGCATTGCGGATCGGATACCAGGTCCAGCAGGCCAGCGCGACGATGGCGAGCAGCAACCCGAGGGCGTAGTGCGAATGCGCGCTCGCGACCAGCGCCTGCTCATGCTGATTGACCAGCGCAATCCCCAGCGCGATGACGAGCAGCGGCGGGACCAGCTTGCTCCAGGGCACGGGCGCTTTGCCAGTATTGGCAATAACAGAAATGACCACCGGCAGGGTGCCGATGATCAGGGTGGGCAGGGCGCCGCCGGCCAGCTGGATGGCCGCCGCGAGGCACAGGTAGTACAGGATGTTGCCGATCAGGGCGAGTTCCAGCGCCGCATACCAGTCGCGCTTGTTCAACTGCGCCAGACGCCGCCGATCACGCCAGGCCAGTGGCAGGCAGATCAGGCCGAAAGCCAGATAACGCCCGAAAGCGAGCATGGCTGGCGGGTAGTCGTCGAGGATCTGGGGTGTAACAAAGACCAGGCCCCACACAAGGCCGGCACCCAAGGCACAGAGGACACCACGAAACAGGGATTGAGCGGGCATGGAATGTCGAGAGGTTGAAGGGCTGCTGGGGCGGGCAAAGCCCTGAACACTGCGCTCAGGCGGCAGAAGGTATCAGCTTTTACGGCCAATGAACTGAACGACCGAGGCCCGGCCTGTGTGATAACTGCCTTCGCAGACTTCGCGCTCGATCTGGCGCAGCAACACTGGCTCCAGCTCCGGGAAGTGCTGCTCGATCTTCGCCACGCTCATCAGCATATCGTCATCCTTCGGCCCGCCGGTGGTGTAGGCCAGCTGTTCTTCGGAATAGGCCTCCAGCAGCACGAAGCCGCCGGGCACAAGGCTCTGCTCGATCAGCGGATAGAGCCGCTGGCGCAGCGCGCCGGGCAAGTGCGCAAAGATCGATACCACCGCGCCGTAGTGCGCTTGCGTCGGGGTGAAGTGCGCGAGATCGGCCACCTCCGTTTCGATCTTCAACTGCCGTGCGCTGGCCAATGCATGGGCCTTGCGCAGGCCTACGGCGGAGCTGTCCACGCCCAGCACTTTCAGCCCCATGCTCGCCAGGAAGACGGCATTGCGCCCTTCGCCTTCGGCCAGCGATAGCACAGGCCCGCTCAGGCGATGGGCGTGTTCGACGAGAAATGAATTCGGTTCGGTGCCATACACGTATTCGGCATTGGCGTAGCGTTCATCCCACATTGGGTTCTCCGGGGGCGGCAAGGGGCGGGTGAATGCTACACCGTCGAGCGGTGTTGGGCGGCTCAGGCCTTGCCGTCAGCGCGTTCATTTTTGCGGGGTCAGCGTGGCGTGAAAGACCGGCCGCCTCCGGTGCCTTGCCTGAGCAGCCCTACCCAAGGTGCCTGAGGGCGAGCTTAGGTGCGTAGCGATCAGGTCGCGTTGAAGCCCAGCAAGGGTTTCAGATAGGGCCAGGCGCGAATTTCCACGAAGGCCACCCCGAACCAGACCGCCGAAGCCAGTAGCAGCGCTGGCGCGATGCGCAGATAGCGCACGCTGATGAAGAGCGCGATCAGGAAACACAGGTAAGTGATCAGCGACAGCATGCCAAAGGCAATGGTTTCCTGCAGTCGCTCGACGGATTGGCTGCTGCCCACAAAATAGTAGGAAAACATCGCCAGTGAGGGAAACAGCGGGATCAGCGCAGAGAGGTAATACAGCTTGGAGCGCGCAGCAAGCTGAATGATCAGAACCAGGACGAAGCCCAGCGAAGACTTGATAAGGGTAGCTGCGTCCATGGTGGGCCCTTGTTGTCCTGTAGTTTTGGCGAGCTGCGCAGGGGGCTGCGAGCGGGTACCTGTTGCATGCCCGACAAAAGAACCGCTTCGCGAGGGGGATTTGTACTGAGGGCGTTGATCGCCACGACAAACCAGCGAACACGTTTAAGTTAATGCAAGGGGCAAAGGCGCACAGCGGCAATCACAAAAACAGTCATGGGCAAACTGTAAAAAACGCCGCCATTTTTATCGACACATGCTGCACTTGGCAGAGGGGCTGGCATGTGCCAGCCCCTGATGCCTGTGCGTGACCATACTGGATCAGTGGCTCAGCAATACAACTTGATACACCGTCGGCAACAGGGCGGCTGAGAAAAAGGCGATGGCGCCCAGATATTTGCCGGACGATTCGATGGCGCTTTGAACTTGCTTGGACATGATGATTTCCTCTTCGTTTGCCGGGTACCGGAAGCGGTACCTGATGAGCGAAGTATCCTCCGGGAAAACCCTAACATCCAACTCAAGTTTTAAATGTCGCCATCCGGAAAAGTTATACAAAACAACTATTTAAAGCGCTGATCAGGCAATTTGGCGTGCTGATGCCGTATCCGCGCTTCCGCCACAGTTTGCGTGCGAACTTGCCCACAAACCCCCGATGGGCATCAGGGGGCACTCAATGCTCATCGTGCGCGCAGATGTGATCCGGCGTGGTGGTGAAACCACTGCGGGCCTCGACGAACTTGCCCTTGTCCGCCAGAAATGCGACCAGCGCAGCGGCATCCAGACCCTCGGCGCTGCAGGTATGAAAGCGCGCCGCGCTACCGAAGCGTTCGAGAATCGCCGCGCTCAGGCTCTGCCGGCTGTAGGGCTGGCCTTGATCAAGCATCATGTGCAACACGGCGTGACCATGAATGGATTCAGACATTGTTTCGGACTCCGGATTGAAAGGGGACGAATTGGGTGAGCACGAACCGTTCCTGCACTTTGCCTCCGCAAGCAGAAACTCGGAATTGTACTGCGCCGCTGTCGTTGTGCAGGCTGGAGATCCGCGTGGGATAAGGCGTTGCAAGCAGGGTGGCGCAAGACCCGCAGGCAGGCTGCCTGATGGCGGTGCCTACCTGAAGAAGTCCGCTGGGGGCGGCTCTTCAGAGGGGGTAGATCGGAACACCGAAGGCGGTTCCGCCAGACGCCGCAAGGCAGCATGCCGTTGGCGGGGATGATTTGGCGGAAGCATTACGCGTTTCGCCCTTGTTCGATGTAGCGGTGAATAGTGGAGTGGGGCCAGTCAGCGGCGTTTGTAACGTAGCCGTGTTTGACGGGATTGTAGTGAACATAGTCGATGTGATTGTTCAGATCGCGTTCGTCGCGGATCGTATGTTCCCAGAAGCGGCGTTGCCAGATGCCACGCTCGTTTTTGGATTCCCGCGAGGCATTGATGTGTTCAGTTTTCGGCAAGCTGCGTGAAAACAGCAATTTGATGAGGCGCCAGCGCTCCGGATAATTCGTGTCGCCCGGTGGGAGTATCCAGATGCAATGCAGGTGATCCGGCATTACCACCCAAGCCACGATTTCAAACGGATGTGCGGCGCGTACCGTGCGCACAGCATTGCGCAGCGCATCGACATGCCGTACCAGCAAATCACGGTCACGTTCCAGCAAATTTACCGTGAAGAAAAATGTTCCACCCGGCAGGAAGTTGCGACGGTAGTTCGGCATGCCAGAATCATGGCATGGCGCGATGAAGACAACAACAGACCGAAGTTATCGCGTCCGCAAAGCGGCGGTTGGTTCGGGTTCGGAGGGTGGGTTCCGGAGGTAGGGTGGGTTCGGAGCGAAGCGACAACCCACCGCGATTCCCCCAGAGAAGCCATCTCACGCGTTCGTCAGGTTTGGTAGGCTTTGTAGCAGCCAAGCGGTGGGCCGCGTGAACGAAGATTGGCGGGGATTGCACCAGCAGCGGTGGGTTGCTTCGCGAACCCACCCTACGCGTTGGCGTTGGCTCGGAGGTAGGGTGGGTTCGGAGCAAAGCGACAACCCACCGCGATCACCAAGGGAACCCACCTTACGCGTTACCGGGTTTGGTCATGGAAGCCGAATGGAAAGACCCGAGTTTGGGCCGGGCGGTAAGCCAAGGGCTGGCTCGACACCAACAGATGATCGCAAATCATTAAGCAGGGCTTCGGGAGCAAAGGCACGACCCACCATGGCTTCTGACTCCGAACGAGGATGTTCTGAGTGACGTGCCCGATAGGCAACTATGTTTGGATTGCCTTCTTGTATTGCTCGAAGGCAAAGACCGCGAGCATAAAAGCGATTGAACTCACCTTCGGCAAGGGTTTCATGAGCATTGACCGGGACTTGGACAGGTGTTGTGCCTCCTTTTGGGTTTCGCCGTTCTTCGCGTGTCTTTAGAAGGTTGCGATTTCTAATTTCTGCCGAGAGCCACGCATCATCGTGAGTAGTGATGGCCTCTTCAATGAGAGCGGGCCAAGCTCTCACACCTTGATCATTAAGGCGTGGGCTAACGTAAAGATTGCCTCTTGCTTGATCAATGGCCAATTCTGCTGCCATGTGAGTACGTGTTTTTGAGTCAAGATTTTTGTATGCGAGGCTCATTGTTTTTCCTTGGACGTCTAACGTATTGCCAAAAGCAGATATTGCATCTATTGCAGGGCGCACTTGGGGTTTCCACGCCGTACGCGGAAATAACCAACCGTGGTTACTTTTTACGTTGAGCGAGAGCTGAGCCCGCCGCGCTTTTCGACGCGGCACTGGTTCGTCCATCGCTCAGAACTTTAGAGGCGGCGGAGGCCGCTTTGGCCGAAGTGGTCTTTGTTGGAGATACCTGCGACAGCGCGCTTCCCGCTGCGGTTTTTGATGATTTTCCCGTACTTGTCGAAGTCAGGACGCTTGACGACTTGCTTGCTACGGGCTTGCCTGTAACTCTTGTTGCCATGGCCATAACTCCTTTGGTAGTAAAAATCTAGCAGATACAAAAAAGGCAGCCAGAGCTGCCTTTTTCATTCATCAAATCACCCGCAAGTCCCCACCGCCCCACAAGCCGTGCAGAAGTCACACCCATCCTTCCTGATCATGGTGTGGTTGCCGCACTCCGGGCAGGCTGAGCCTTGCATGACTTTGGGCTCGTCCTTTTCGCGCGGGGTTTCGAGGATGCCCATTTCGCGCATGGGGTAGCCGTTTTCGTCCAGCACGCCGAGCATGGCGTAGCGGTGGATGATCAGGCGGGCCATGTAGGCGATGGTGCTGGGCCAGTTTTGCTGACGACGCGTGCCGGGTACGAAGGCCATGAAGTCACCCAGGGGTTCCGGGTAGTTCAGGAGTTTGCGTAGTTTCATGCCGATCCAGGCCGGATCGACGACGCGCATGTCGAGCGAGAGCAGGCGGGCCAGACCGTCCAGGGCGCGCGGGTAGTTGCCGGAGAGCCACATGGAGTAAGGGCGGGTTTGGGAATGACCCCCGGGGCCGTCCGGCAGGGTGATTTCCTTGAGGCCCAGGACGAAGTCTTCGGAGGTGGCCGGGTTCTGGATGTCGACCGTCCAGGACAGGGTGCCGTCGGCGCCGGTCTTGGGTTCGGTGACGCTGAACACGGCGTCGCGTACGGGGGTTTCACCTTCCAGTTCAAACGCGCCGAGGGTTTCGCAGCGGTAGCGGATGATCTGGGCGAAGGCGGCGACGACACCGGGCACGCGCTTGTGTTCGCCATGCGGTGGGAAGGGTAATTCGAAGGCGGCTTCACCGACGGTGTGGGCCAGCATGTCGAGCTTGAGCTTGAGCCAGGCGTGGTCGTTGGCGCGCATGTCCATCGACAGGGTCTTGGCGACGGCACCGAGGCCGCGCGGCTGGTCGGCACCATTCACCCAGACTTCGAAGGGGAAGTTGCCACGGATGGAATCGCCGTTGGCATCGCTGCTGCTATCTGTCTGGCCGACGAAGATGGCGAACGAGCCTTGCGGGCTGTTGAGCATGTAGGTCCACGACAGGTTGCCGTTGGGCAGCTCGGGACGATTCGGCCAGCGCAGGCTGGAGAGTACGGGCGCGGGCAGATTGGGGATGGTCAGGCGGCGGTTGGCGTCGCTGACTTGCACGTCGTGCGGTTTTTTCTTGTCGTCGCCGCCCGGTGCGGTGCTGGGGCCGACGGAGAGGACGGAGCCGAGGATGCTGTTCGGGCGATAGGTGGCGAGCCCCTTGAGGCCGGCTTTCCAGGCGCTCATGTAGAGGTCTTCGAAGTGCTCGTAGGGATAGTCTTCCGGCACATTGACGGTCTTGGAAATGGCAGTGTCGATGCACGGGGCGACGGCGGCGACCATGTCCTTGTGCGCAGCGGCGGACAGTTCCAGCGCGGTGACGAAGTAGCTGGGCAACTTGCTGGTGTCGCCACCCAGATGCTTGTACAGACGCCATGCGTAGTCTTCGACGGCGTATTCCTTATGGGTGCCATCCACCATGCGTTTTTTGCGGGTGTAGGTCCAGGAGAAGGGCGGTTCGATGCCGTTGGAGGCGTTATCGGCGAAGGCCAGTGAAATCGTGCCGGTGGGGGCGATCGAGAGCAGGTGCGAATTGCGCAGGCCGTGCTTGCGGATCTGCTCTTTCACGTCACTCGGCAGACGCGAGGCGAAGTTGCCGCCGGATAGGTACATGTCGGCATTGAAGAGCGGGAAGGCGCCGCGTTCCTTGGCCATGTCGACCGAGGCGAGGTAGGACGCATCGCGCATCACTTCGCTGATCTTGGTGGCCATGGCGCGTGCTTCGTTGGTGTCGTAGCGCAGGCACAGCATGATCAGGGCGTCGCCCAGACCGGTGAAGCCGAGGCCGACGCGGCGCTTGTTCATGGCTTCGAGGTGTTGCTGCGGCAGCGGCCAGTGGGTCACGTCCAGCACATTGTCGAGCATGCGCGTGGAGGTGGCGACGACCTTGGCGAAACCGGCTTCGTCAAACTTGGCCTTCTTGGTGAAGGGGTTGGTGATGAAGCGGGTCAGGTTGATCGAGCCCAGGCAGCAGCAGCCATACGGCGGCAGCGGTTGTTCGGCGCAGGGGTTGGTGGCCTCGATGGTTTCGCAGTAGTAAAGGTTGTTGTCCTTGTTCATGCGATCCAGGAACAGGATGCCCGGCTCGGCGTGATCGTAGGTGGAGCGCATGACTTGCTCCCACAGATCACGGGCGCGCACCTTGCGATACACCCACTGGCCATCTTCGCGCTGATAGGCGCCGGCAGCCTTGAAGTCGGCGGCGGGTTCGGCCTTGTGAGCGAGTTCGACATCGCCGTCGACTTCCACGGCCTGCATGAAGGCATCACTGACGCCGACCGAGAGGTTGAAGTTGGATAGATCGCCGGAATCCTTGGCGTGGATGAAGGCTTCGATGTCCGGGTGGTCGCAGCGCAGCACGCCCATCTGGGCGCCACGGCGGGCGCCGGCGGATTCGACGGTCTCGCAGCTGCGGTCAAACACGCGCATGTAGCTGACGGGGCCGGAGGCGCGGCTCTGAGTGCCCTTCACATGGGCGCCGACCGGACGGATCGAGGAGAAGTCGTAACCCACGCCGCCACCGCGACGCATGGTTTCGGCGGCGTGCGACAGGGCGGTGTAAATGCCCGGGCGGCCGTCGACTTCTTCGGTGATGGAATCGCCCACCGGCTGCACGAAGCAGTTGATCAGGGTGGCGGCCAGCGAGGTGCCGGCAGCGGAGTTGATGCGCCCGCCGGGGATGAAGCCGGCTTCCTGGGCTTCGAAGAATCGCTCTTCCCAGAAGGCGCGTTTGTCTTCAGTTTCGATGGCTGCAAGCGCGCGGGCGACACGACGGCGCACGTCCGTAACAGAGGCTTCATTACCCTTGGCGTATTTTTCGAGCAGGATCTCGCCCGAAATCTCTTGCTCTGCGAGGGTGGAAATGGCCTCGTTGCGGATCTGTGTTTCCATCGTATTTAGCTCCCGTGGTGGTTTTTCTTACTCACAGTGTAGCGAAACCAGGTTCGGGACGCTGTGGCGAATTGATCGGCGGAGCTTACTACATCTAGTGTGTGCTCTTCAATAAAATACTAGATGTAGGGGGTTTGCCCCAAAGGGCAGGCGTGCGCAGTGGCTACTGGCGGGGCTTCGCAAGGGGGTTGCCCGGTGAGGCCCGCCGGGCGCGGCTTGGCAGGCAGGTGGGGGTGTAAAGCGTGTAGCAGGCTGCTTCAGCTGACGCCGAGCGAGGTCATGACCGATTCGAGCTGGGCTTCGCAATGTTCGGCGAAGACCGGCATCAGGGCCAGATCGACGCCGGCCAGATCTGGCGCGGCGTCGCACAGCAGCGGACAGGAGGCGCCTGCGCTTTCGCCGCGCTCCAGACATTCCGCCATGGAAATGGCCAGGTTCAGGCGGGCGGCTTCGGCGCTGTGTTCGCCGCCTTGTTCCGGCGTGAGCTGGCAGGCAATCACCGAGCCGATGCTGGCCGGTAGGTGCCAGGCGGCGCACAGGGCCGCGCCGACTTCGGTGAAGTCGCAGCCGACGATGCTGCGTTCCTGTTCGGCCTGGGCGAGGAGTCCATCCTGCGCGGTATCGAGCACGATGCCCATCAGATCCGGCACCGCGTGATACATCACAAGGTGGCCCATGTCCGAGAGCAGGCCGACAACGAAGGCGCGTTCGGCATCGCGTTCCCCAAGGCTGCGGGCGAACTGGCGGCACAGCAATGCCCGGCGGATGCTGCCGCGCCAGAAACGGCCCATGTCCATGCGATGTGGGCGAATGCCGCTGAAGGCTGCTGCCAGGGTGCTGGCGAGAACGATTTCGCCGACTTGATCCAGTCCGATCAGGCTGATCGCGCGCGACAGGGTTTCGATCTTGCGCGGGAATCCGTAGAAGGCGCTGTTGGCGATGCGCAACAAGGAACCGGTGATGGCGGGGTCGGCGGCGATCAGGTCGGACAGATCACCGATATCCAGATCCTGATCCAGCAGGGCCTCGCGGACTTTGTAATACAGGTTGGGCAGACTGGCCAGATGGTTCTGGCTGGCAACGAGTTCTTGTGCAAGGTGCATGAACGACCCTTCCCTGTGTGCCTGCGCGGGGGCCGGCAGGCTGTGTTTCAGCGGGGCATTATGGCCCGGAATGGGCGAGCTGGGTATGGGTCTGGCGCAAGAGGCTGCTCATGATCTTACTGCGAGGCCGTGATCAGAGCTCATGCGCTGCCCGGAATCCTCATGTATCAACATACATTCCGGTTCCTGCGCTGCTCTTCACTCTGCTGACGGCCTCTCGCTACAGATCGTGAACAGCCTCTAAGGAATCAGGCTTGGGTTTCCGGGCCGAGCGTGCGTTCAATGATCGAGATGCGATCCTTGACGATGAGTTTGCGTTTCTTGAGGCGGCGTACCGCCAGTTCGTCCTCGTCCGGGGCGAGGCACAGGCGGGAAATGGCGTCGTCGAGCTCGCGGTGCTCGGCCCTGAGACTATCCAGACGATGATTGAGATTCATCGCGTTTTCAAACATGTCGCTCATCGGTTTGCTCCTCGGGTATTTTTATTTTTGTAGTGAATTTTTTCTTGCTGCGACAGGCGCTTCAGACCGTACGGTAATCCAGAGCGTTGTTTGTAGCGTAGGAACTAAAGGGCACAGACACAACTCTTAACATCGGTGATTGGAGAAAGCGCACTGCGCGGCCGATATGAACACCAGAGGGTGGTGAAATTCCACCCCGGCAAGCCCCCGAAAAACCAATGTTCGAAGGAGGGTTACCATGCATATCGTACTCAACAATCCGGCGCTCTACGTTGTAGATTACCCTTCGGTCGGTGCCATTGAAGTCATCGACAAACGCAGGGCCCGTGGTGGTTTGCTGGCCGGCGCAACGGCACTGCGGTTTCGCCGCGAACTGGAAGATGTGATGAATCAGGGTGACGATGTGAATGAGTTTGATCTGTGCCTGGATGGTTACGATGGTCTGTTAACCCAGCCGGCCATTTATCAGTAGGCCCTCTGTTCGAGTTCGTTTCACCCCCCGGAAAGCCGCAGCCAGTCTGCGGCTTTCTGCTGTCGGGAAAGGAGTCAGGCGCAGGGCTCGCCGATGCGGATCGTCAGCGTGCCCAGGCTGTCGATCTCGCCGACCATTACGTCACCGGGCTGCACCGGGCCGACGCCGGCTGGCGTGCCGGTGAGGATCAGGTCGCCGGCTTGCAGGTCAAACAGGCGGGACAAGTGGGCGATGATTTGCGGCACGTTCCAGATCATCTGCTTGAGGTCGGAGTTCTGTTTTACCTCGCCATTCACGCTTAGCCGGATCAGGCCGGAGGCTGGATGGCCGACACTGCTGGCAGGGTGAATTGCGGCGCAAGGTGCGGAGTGGTCGAAGCCCTTGCCGACATCCCAGGGCGAGCCTTTGGCGCTGAGCTGTTTCTGCAGATCGCGCCGGGTCATGTCCAGCGCCACGGCGTAGCCGAAGACGTGGCTCAGTGCCTGATCTTCGGGGATGTTGTAGCCGCCCGACTGGAGGGCGACGGCCAGTTCCAGCTCGTAATGGAGGTTCTGGGTGACGCTGGCGTAAGGGATGCTTGCGCCGTCCTGCACGATGGCGTCGCGTGGCTTGGTGAAGAAGATCGGTGGTTCTTTCTCGTCGTTGCCCAGTTCGCGGATGTGTTCCAGATAGTTGCGGCCGACGCAGTAAATGCGGCGCACAGGGAAACGGGCGTCCGATCCGGCGACGGGCAGGGAGACGACAGCGGGGGCCGGGAAAACATAGCTAAGGCTGAACATTGCGGGCTCCACTTGAGGGATGGTGGGCGAATTATCGCCCGTGAATGCGCCGCACAGTGTGCTATCTGAAGACCCGCACCCAGCCTTGCTGTACAAGCAGGCATGCTGAAGAGGTCCGCTGGGTGAGGCTCTTCAGCAAGGCGCTCAGGCTGATTGCAACTCGTTCAGGCGCTTCCAGTAAGGATTGGCCTTGTCGCTGTCGCCACGCGCTTCGTAGAAGGCGCCGGCCTGGGTGGTGGCCTCTTCGCACAGACTGCGGTCGCGCTGCATGGCCAGTTCCAGATAGCGGATGGTGGTTTCGTCGTCGCGGGTGTGCAGGATGCGGGCGGCCGCCAGCGCAGCGCTGGCGGTGCCCTGTGGGTGGTCGGCGGCCTGGCGCAGCAGGGGCAGCGCTTCGTCGGTGCGTCCAAGGGTTTCGAGTGCCAGGGCGTAGTGACCCAGCTCGGTCGGGCTGAGCGTTTGCTGTTCGCGTTTTTCGAGGCGACGGGCTGTGTCCTGAGCGGTGGCGACGGTCTGGAAACGTTCGCGCCAGCGCACTTCGTTATGCTGCAGCCAGAGTCCGTCGAAGGCGTGTTGCAGCTCCGGCAGGCGGTCGCCGAGCAGCGCCTGGGCGGCGCTGTGGGTGGCATCCGGCGGCAGTTCGCAGGCAGTGTCGAGAGCCAGAATGCGCTCGCGCAGGCAGGGGTGGGTGTCGTCACTGAAAGTGTCGTGCTTGAGCTCTTCGCTCAGCCATTGCTCGGCTTGTTCTTCCCGCAGGCCCAGATTCAGGGCGGTGCGCATGGCGCTGTGCGGCAGGAAAGGCGGGGTGATGTGGCGATCGGCCCGGCTCCACAGGTCGCGCCAGAAGCAGTCTTCGATGAAGCGTCCACGCACGGTGATGGCAATCAGCGCGTCGGCGAGGGTGCGCGGCCCGACGATGGCGGCGGCGAGGCGGTCGGCCTCGTACTCATCCTGACGTGCAAGGACGAAGCTGTAGGCGTTGAAATAGGGGATATAGCTGCGCAGGAAGCGGGTCAGCAGCAACTGGGCAAAACCGTCACCTTCGCTGAAGGAGTCATGTACCTGCATCCACACGGTGCGGATGCGGTAGATCCAGGTGCCCAGTTTGCCGTGTCGGCCGGAGAGGTGACCGAATTCATGGGCCAGGATGGCGGCGAATTCCTTGCGCGACAAGGCTTGCAAAAAGGGCAGGCCGATGACCAGCACATTGCGATGCCAGCCCAGAATGCCCAGACGCGGGATCTGCAGGATCGAAGTGTTGAACACGTCGTTGATCATCACCTGATCAATTTTCGGCCCCTGTGCTTTGTTGCGGATCTTCTCGATCATGGCAAACAGTTTGGGCACGTCGGCTGCCGTCAGGATGCGCCCCTGCGGTTGCGGAATCCGCACCCACAAGGCCGGCACGAGAAACAGGGAGATCAGCCCGCTGAGCAAGCCAACCTTGGTGGCGCCGAAGAAATCTCCGTCGAGCAGCTGCCACAGCGCCCACAGCAGGCCGCTGAGCGCCAGGGCGGTGATCAGGAATACGTAGGCATAGCCGAGCGCGGCAAGCAGCACAACCTTTAGGCGATAGGCCTCAGGCGCGGCTTCACTTTCTCTTTCCAGGCGTGCAACCAGACGCTGGAGCTCCCTTTTGTTCATTGTTTGCGCTTACATGATTTGTTTGCAGTTAGTTCAGCAAGCCATGTGCCACGCCTGGTTTTTTACAGGAGTGTGACAAATTCCACGATTTTGGCGATTTTGATGAAAGACACTGCCGCGCCACGGGTCTTGGGTGACGTGGAACGTCACTTTGTCGGGGTGTCGCACTATCTGATTTTTCAAAAGTGCTCAAAGTTCGATGGCCGCAACCGGATCGATACGGTGGGCGATCTGTCGCTCAGTATCGATTCAGGTGGCAGCGGCTACTTTGGCGACATCATGTTGCAAGGACACAACAACGCCAGCGGAGTGAGTTACGACATCTATTGGGACAATCTGGCGGCGGTGCCGGCCGGCCGGGCGTCTGCCGCCTGCTGAGTGGCATGCTTGGAGAGCCACGCCTGGTAAGCTTCTTCAGGCGGGTATACTGCAGAAGCAATATGGGCGCGGCTCTTCAGGCATCAGTCCTTGAGCGCGACCTTGTTGCGGTTCAGCGGTGGATTTTTGGCGAAGTAGCGCTTGATGCCGCGCAGCATGGCGTCGGCCATCTTGTCCTGATAGGCATCGTCGGTCAGGCGCTTCTCTTCTTCCGGGTTGGAAATGAAGGCCGTCTCGACCAGCATTGAAGGGATGTCCGGCGCCTTGAGCACGGCGAAGCTGGCTTGCTCGACCGAGCCCTTGTGCAATTGATTGATGCCACCGAGTTCGCTGAGGACGGCCTTGGCGACTTTCATGCTGTCATTCAGCGTGGCCGTTTGCGACAGATCCAGCAGGGTCTTGGCCAGATGGCTGTCCTTGACGCCCAGATTCACGCCACCGATCAAGTCCGCCGAGTTTTCCTTGTTTGCCAGCCAGCGTGCGGCGGTGCTGGTGGCGCCGCGGTCCGAGAGGACGAAGACCGAGCTGCCACGCGCATCCGGGCGAATGAAGGCATCGGCGTGAATCGACACGAACAGGTCGGCCTGCACGCGGCGCGCCTTCTCTACGCGCTGGCCCAGCGGCACGAAGAAATCCGCGTCGCGCGTGAGCATGGCGCGCATGTTCGGCTCGGCATCGATCTTGGCCTTGAGGCGACGGCCGATCTCCAGCGTGACGGTCTTTTCGTAAGTGCCGCGTGCGCCGATTGCGCCGGGGTCCTCGCCGCCGTGGCCGGGATCCAGGGCGATGGTGATCAGCTGCAGGCTTGGCCTGGAGATCCGCGCCGGACGGTCATTTGCAGCAGGGGTGGCTGGAGAACGGGCACTGTCGCGGCTGATGCGGAAGGGGTTGTCTTCAGCCGCGCCAGGCTTGCCGCTGCCGATGACGGCATCTTCCGGCGAGCGTTTTTCGATCAGCGCCATCAGCGGATCGGCCTCGACGGTCGGATACAGATCCAGCACCAGACGGTGGCCGTAGCTGCCGGCCGGCGGTAGTGAAAATACCTGAGGGCTGATTTCGCTCTTCAGCTCGACGACCAGACGGACTACGCCGGGCCGGTTGCGGCCGGCACGGATCAGGCGGATGTAGGGGTCGGTCTCGGAGATTTTGTCCGGCAGGCTTTGCAGCATGCTGTCGAATTCCACGCCTTCCAGATCGATGACCAGACGCTCCGGATTCTTGACGATCTGGAAGTTGTACTTGAGTAAATCTGCGCCTTCCAGCGTGATCCGCGTGTAGTCGCGCGACGGCCAGACGCGCACGGCGAGGATGCGCGCGGCGCTCTGCGCCATGCCCACTGGCGTGACCAGCAGCGTCATCAGTGCACCGCCAGCCTTGAGCAGGCGCCGGCGTGACGGGTTCAGTGGGTGAATTGAGCGCGATTCAGACATTCATGACCTTTTGTACTGCGGGCTTCGAGGCGGGCGCGGCGGCCTTCACCTTCGACGCTCATGTGGATTTCCAGATCGGCTTGCGGCACATGCGGCAGCGCCTTGTCCGCCCACTCGACGAGGCAGACACCGTCGCCGCCAAAATACTCTTCCAGCCCGGCTTCCAGAAATTCATCAGGGTGGTTGAAACGGTAAAAATCAAAGTGGTAGAGCATGATTTTGCCGGGATTATAGATTTCCATCAGCGTGTAAGTCGGGCTTTTGACGCTGCCGGTGTGACCCAGCGCGCGTAGCAGGCCGCGCGTCAGGGTGGTCTTGCCCGCCCCCAGATCGCCCGTCAGCCAGATCACCAGACCCGGTGATAGCGCCGATGTGAGGGCCGCACCGAAGGCTTCGGTGGCCTGTTCGTCTTCAAGGAAGGTGGGCATCTCTAAAAACTCCGATTTCGTCGCAATACTGCGTTGCTCAAGAAAAATATCGTCTTGCATATCGAACATATGCGGCACCGAAATTTTTCTTTCGCGCCTTGTCTTGCTTTGAACTCGAAGCTTTTAGAGGCGCCCACCAAGTATGATCCGCGGCGTGACTCATTCCACTCATCCATCTATCGATCCCGCCACGCTCGCGCAGCAAATCCGCGCGTGGGGCAGTGATCTGGGTTTTTCCGCAGTCGGCTTCACTGGCATCGATCTCAGCTCGGCCGAGCAGGGCCTGCTCGACTGGCTGGCCGCCGGTTTTCACGGCGACATGGATTATATGGCGCGCCACGGCCTGAAACGCGCCCGGCCGGCAGAACTTGTGCCGGGCACCGTCAGCGTGATTTCCGTACGCATGGATTACTGGTCCGAGCCGGGTCTGGCCGAGGCCCGCGCCGTGCAGGCCGACGAGGCGCGCGCGGCGATTTCGCGTTACGCGCTGGGGCGTGATTATCACAAGCTGATACGCGCCCGCCTGCAGAAACTGGCCGAGCGCATCGGCGTAGCGGTCGGCGACTATGGCTATCGCGTTTTCACCGACTCCGCGCCGGTGCTGGAAGTGGAGTTGGCAACGCGTGCCGGCCTGGGCTGGCGCGGCAAACACACCTTGTTGCTGACGCGCGAAGCGGGCTCGCTGTTCTTTCTTGGCGAGATCTACGTTGATCTGGCGCTGCCTGAATCCGTTCGTCCTGAGCGTAGTGAAGCGAAGTCGAAGGGGCAGACGGGGCATTGCGGCTCGTGTTCAGCCTGCATTCCGGCCTGCCCGACGCAGGCTATCGTCGCTCCCTATCAGCTGGACGCGCGGCGTTGCATTTCTTATCTGACCATCGAACATGCCGGGGCCATTCCCGAAGACCTGCGGCCCCTGATCGGCAATCGCGTGTATGGCTGCGATGATTGCCAGCTGGCCTGTCCGTGGAATCGTTTCGCCCAACCCACGCAGGAGGCGGATTTTGCCGTGCGCAACGGTCTGGATCGCGCCACGCTGGTCGAGCTGTTTGCCTGGACGGAAGACGAGTTCAAGACGCGGCTGGCCGGCTCGGCGATCTATCGCATCGGGCATGAGCGCTGGCTGCGCAATCTGGCCGTGGGTCTGGGGAATGCGCCAAGCACACCGACAGTGATCGCCGCCCTGCAGGCGCGGGCCGAGGATGCGTCGGAGCTGGTTCGCGAGCATGTGGCCTGGGCGCTAGCCAGACACAGCAGCGCCGATCAATCCTCGCGTGCTTCGTAGGCGTCATTTTGGGCCGTTTCCAACAAGGTTTCGGCGTGTTGCCGGATGTCGGCTGGCCAAGCCGCCATGTGGGTAAGGACTGCCGCGAAATTGCCGGCAAAGAGTGCGCGGGTAGCCTCTTCGAAACCTTGCAGATTTCCGCTCATGGTGAGCATGAAGTAGTGGCAAACATCGCGGGAGGCACGGGCCCGGTCGCGTGCCCGACTGGCCCGGCTGGCCGTTTCCACCAGTTTGCGCAGTGCTACCGAGGCGCCGCCAGGCTGGCTGGCGAGCCAGTCCCAATGGCGTGGCAGCAGCGTGATTTCGCGTGCGACGACACCGAGTTTGGGGCGGCCCGGACCAGGTTTCTCGACCGCTGCAGCGGTGTCGCTAGTTGCCGAAGCGAGGCGCGCCAGGGACTCATCGAGTGTGCCGCGCAAATCGAGATCAACACAGTGACCAGTGGCATTGTCGAACACTTGATAGGCAAGATCGGGCTGAATGCCAAGTTCGGCCTTGAGCGCACGAACGATATCGGCAAGGGCGCCGGAGGCGAGCAGGCGTTGACCAGTAAACGCGGTGTAGGCGTGCATGATTTATCCGGGTAAAATTGAAGGCAAGTAATTAAACCCGGGTGTAAATGACTTGTCAAATTATATCCGGGTAAAATCAGCTGATGGAGGTGTTTCAGGGCCCATCTCCAAGAGCCGCACCTGGCGGGCTTCTCCAGCGTGCCCTGCTGGCTAGGCAGGGCGGGTGCGCTTCTTCAGGCAAGGCGCGCTAAAATCTCCCTACACTTTACTCTCCACTTAAAACCATGGCCTTCGCAGACAATCTCAAACAACTCCCCGGCGTTTCGCATCTTGCTGCAGTTCAGCTCCTTGATGCCGATGGCAATGAAGTTGGGCTTATCGAACACAAGCCCGGTCAGATCGGTTCGTTGGCGGTCTACAATCATCTGGCCCAGTTCTACGGCGCGATCAATGTCGATGCAGCAAACAAGGGGCTGGAGATCTATGCTGAACACACGGACGATGCACGGCAGAATCCGGGCAAGCATCCGAACATTGATCGCTTGCTGCAAGTTGTCAGTGATGGGCACGTTTTGCGGGTCAAACATGTTTTTGCAGGATCGGCTGATTAAGTCCGGCCGTTTAAGGTGAATGCCGCCCCCGGCATTCAATGACACGAGCAGCACTCACCACAGAGGAATTAACATGAAATTTCAGCACCTTGCCGTACTCGCTCTGGCCGGCCTCGGCGCATCTGCGGCTTTCGCTCAGGCCAAGCCGGAAGACCAGATCAAATATCGTCAGTCAGCCATGACAGTCAACGCACGCAGCAGCGGCGCACTGAATGCGATGGCCAAGGGCGACGTAGCTTTCAACAAGGATGTCGCTGTGCGCCATGCCAGCGTGATCGCGGATCTATCCGATCTGCCCTTGCAAGCCGGCGCTTTTGGTCCCGGGACTGACAAGGGCGCGCCGACCAAGGCTGACCCGAAAGTGTGGAGTGAGCCGGAAAAGTTCAAGGCCGCTTATGACAAGTTCACTGCTGCAGCCAAGGCACTGCCAGCGGCGGCCGGTGATGTTGGAACGCTGAAGGTTGCGCTGGCTGATCTGGGCAAGACCTGCAAGGGTTGTCACGATGACTATCGGATGAAGTAAATCCGGGCCATCATGCAAATGAAAAGCCGCCGCATGAAAGATGCGGCGGCTTTTTTATGTGTTCTGGATCAGAGCTTGTTGATGATGAACCAGACGGTGCCGGCTGCCACGCCGAATACCAGCAGGCCGAGCCAGGCAGAGCCGCCGCTGGCGTCTTGGTCCGGCAGTTCAGCAGGCACTTCCTTGTTGCCCGTTACCATCGGTGTGATCAGGTTTTCGCGTTTGATAAAGCGGTAAAACAGGATCGCAGCCAAGTGCAGACCGATCAGCGTGAAGATGATTGCGGCATTGATCTCGTGGATCTCGGCCAGCAGGCTGGCGGTGGCGCCACTGATGTATTTGAAGAGCGGCGCCTCAAACATGATTTCATCAGTCAGGAACAGTCCTGAAGTTGCTTGAACAAACAGGGCGGCGAGCATGCCCAGCACTGACAGCGCCCCCAGCGGGTTGTGGCCGATGCTCGGGCCTTTGTGCTCTTTCATGCGTTTCAGGTAGTCGAGTACGGTTCCCGGTCCGCGTATGAAGCTGACAAAGCGCGCGTGACTGCCGCCCACCACGCCCCATATCACGCGGAAGATCAGCAGGCTCAGGATGGCGTAGCCGAAATATTGATGCACCTCGACGTTCTCGCCTATTTCGATGCTCGCGATGGCGCCCGCCACACAGATCAGCAGTGCCCAGTGAAACAGGCGCAGGGGCAGATCCCATAGCTTGATGCGACGTGTTTTTTTTGTTTCGGTCATCGTGTTCTCCGGGGCGGGGTTTGAAGATGAAATGATGGCAGAAGTTTAAACCTGGAAACCGCAGTTGACCGCTTTCAATCGCTTGCCAACCCGCATGAAAACGAAGTTTCGTCCCCACGCCAGCCTTCATCTTTTGGGTGAGCGCGCTACACGTCCGGTTGAGCCGCGCTGCGGTACGCTGGCTGCGTTGCTTCTCCTTGCGGGCAAAGGCCCGCTGCGTCGGCGCGCCTTGCCAACGCACCGCATCACGACCCACTCGGGCGTGTCCAACTACGGTTTCCAGGTTAAAAAGAAAAACGGCTCCACGCGGGAGCCGTTTTTTTACAGAAGAGGCACGGTGTTTAAACGACAGCTTCTTCCTTGACCACTTCAGCCTTGATGAACTGTTCGCGCGACACACCCAGCCACATTACCAGCGGTGCTGCCACCAGTACTGACGAGTAGATGCCGAAGCAGATGCCGATGGCTAACGCCAGTGCAAAGTGGTGCAGGGTCGGGCCACCAAAAAAGTACATCGACAAGACCATCATCAATGTACAGGCGTGGGTGATGATGGTGCGCGAGATGGTGCTGGTGATGGCGTGATCCAGCACTTCCGGCACCGTCAGGCCGCGCTTGCGGCTGTTGCGGAAGGTTTCACGTACGCGGTCGAAGACCACCACGGACTCGTTTACCGAATAGCCCAGTACGGCGAGCACCGCTGCCAGTACGGGCAGCGAGAACTCCCACTGGAAGAAGGCGAAGAAGCCGATGATGATGATCACATCGTGCAGGTTGGCGATGATTGCCGATACGGCGAAGCGCCATTCGAAGCGGAAAGCGAGATAGATGACGATGAAGAGAACCACCATCAGCATGGCCATGGCGCCGTCGGTGGCGAGTTCTTCGCCAACCTGCGGGCCGACGAACTCGACACGGCTGATGGAGGAGATCTCAGTGCCTTGAGCTGACATGCAGGCTTCTTTGGTCAGTGCTTCACCTTTGGGGCCGACTGCTTGAGTGCTCTTTACTTCCCCGGTGGATGCGGCACAAAGAGCCTTGAAAACCGTGCCGGAGACCAGCGCAGAGTTTTCGTTGGCACGATTGGGGACGCGCACCATGATGTCGCGTGAGCTGCCGAAGGTTTGTGCCTGAGCGTCGACATAGCCGGCTGCATTCAGGGTGTTACGGATCGGCTCCAGTTGTGGCGCTTCAGCGTAACTAACCTCCATGACAGTACCGCCAGTGAACTCCACTGACAGGTGCAGGCCGTTGTAGAAGATGAAGAACACGGCTAGCAGGAAGGTGACCAGCGAAATCACGTTGAAGACCAACGCGTGACGCATGAAGGGAATGTCTTTACGGATGCGGAACAGTTCCATGATTTTTCTCCTGGCGCTTATTCAGCCGAAGCGCGCCAGATCTGGCCGATGGCGAGTTTGTCGAGTTTGCGGCGATAGCCATAAACGAAGTTGGTGAGCATGCGCGAGACGAACACGGCGCTGAACATCGAAGTCAGAATGCCCAGGCAATGCACCACAGCGAAGCCCTTGATCGGGCCGGAACCGAAGGCCAGCAAGGCGATACCTGCAATCAGGGTGGTGACGTTCGAATCCAGAATCGTGTCGAAGGCGCGCTCGTAACCGGCGGTGATTGCCGCCTGTGGCGTGGCGCCATTACGCAGTTCTTCGCGGATGCGTTCGTTGATCAGCACGTTCGAGTCAATGGCCATACCCAGTGCCAGCGCGATAGCCGCAATGCCCGGAAGGGTCAATGTGGCCTGGAACAGCGACAGCAGGGCAATCAGCAGGAGCACGTTGGCGCCCAGCGCGATGGTGGAAATGAAGCCGAAGAACACGTAATACACGCACATGAAGGTGGCAATCGCCAGGAAGCCCCACAGCGTGGATTTGAAGCCCTTTTCAATATTGTCAGCGCCCAGGCTTGGGCCGATGGTGCGTTCTTCGATGATATCCATCGGCGCCGCCAGCGAGCCGGAGCGGATCAACATGGCCAGGCTGTTGGTTTCTTCGCTGCTGAAGTTGCCGGTGATCTGGAACTGGCTGCCGAATTCTCCCTGGATGTTTGCGACCGAAATAACTTCGCCCTTGCTCTTTTCGAACAGGATGATGGCCATCGGCTTGCCAAGGTTTTCACGCGTGACATCACGCATGATGCGGCCACCAGCCGCATCCAGCGTGACCGAGATGGCCGGGCGCTGGTTCTGGTCGAAGGTGGCTTGCGCTTTGACGAAACGATCACCGGTGAGGACGACCTGTTTTTTCACCGCAACCGGGACGGTCTGGCCGCTGCGGTTCTCGGGGAATGTGTCGGTGCCGGCAGAAGCACTTTCAGCCGCCATGCGCACTTGCAGGGTCGCGGTGCGGCCGATCAACTTCTTGGCCTGGGACACGTCCTGCACACCGGGCAATTGCACCACGATGCGGTTCAGGCCTTGCTGTTGAATGACGGGCTCGGCAACGCCAAGCTCGTTTACGCGATTGTGCAGGGTGGCGATGTTCTGCTTGAGCGCATCTTCCTGAATTGTCTTGCGGGCCTGCGGGGTCATGTTGGCGACCAGCAGGCGATCTTCACCTTCGCTGCGCTCGGTGTATTCAAAATCGCTGCGGCTGGCTCGGATGGCGTCTTTGGCCTGGCTGCGGGTGGCGTCGTCACGCAGGCGGACGACCAGCATTTCGCCTTCGCGCGCAATGCCGCCGTGACGGATTTTCTTGTCGCGCAACAAACTGCGCAGGTCGCCGGCAGCGACGTCCATCTGTTTGACGATGGCGCCCTTCATGTCAACTTCCAGCAGGAAGTGCACCCCGCCGCGCAGATCCAGGCCCAGATACATCGGCAGAGCCCCGATCTTGGTGAGCCAGGCCGGGCTGGCCGAGAGCAGGTTCAGTGCGACAACATAGGACGGGTTTTGTGCATCCGGGTTCAGCGCACGTTCGATGGCGTCACGCGCCTTCATCTGATCATCGGCGCCCAGGCGCACGCGCAGGCTGCTCTGGTCGCGAAGCGTGCCTTGCGGAACGATCTTGGCCGCGCTCAGGATTTCAAGCGTCTTCGCCTCAAGGGCGTTATCGACCTTGACGGTCGAACGAGCGGCAGAGATCTGCACCGCCGGTACTTCACCGTAGAAGTTCGGCAGGGTGTAGAGCAGCCCGAGAATCAGCACGACGCCGATCATCAGGTTTTTCCAGAGCGGGTAACGGTTCATGGTCAGTGAGGAGCGAGAAGTGAGAAATATGGAGTGATAAGTGAGAAATCGGGGCGGGGCTTACGCCTCACCCCTGATTCCTCACTCTTCACTGTTTCAGGAATTCTTCAACGTGCCCTTGGGCAGCACAGCAGAAATGGCCGGTTTTTGCACGGTGATTTCCACGCCGCTGGCGATTTCGACCTTGATGAAGTTGTCGCCAACGCTGGCAACTTTGCCGGCGATGCCGCCCTGGGTGATGACTTCATCGCCAGCTGCCAGTGCATCGAGCAGGGCGCGGTGTTCTTTGGCGCGGGTTTGCTGCGGGCGGAAAATCAGAAAGTACATGGCCAGCCCCATAGCGCCAAACATGAACAGCGGATTGTTCAGGCTCAGGCTCATGAAATCAGGCCCTGCCTGGGCTGCGGTCGTGGCGGTCTGTGCGTACGCGTCTGAAATGAACATCGTCTGGCTCCGGGTCTTGGGTTCTTTAAGGCGGCCGAGTATAGCAGGCCAAAGCTTGGGGCAAACGACGCTAACTCAAGCCTTCGGACAATCGTAAGCAGCTCTTGCACTGTCAGCGTGACCGGTGCCCGTGGCATGAGGGGCATGCTGCACAGCCGCATCCAGCTTGCCTCTACAGCGTGCCTGCCTGTAGATGCCCGTCAGGCAAGCCTCTGCGGGTAGGCGACCGATCAGACCCCGCGATTGCGCTCGGCAGCAAAACGCAGCTGGAAGCCGGCGAAATCATCGACTTCGATGGCCGCACGGATCTCGCGCATCAGGTGCTGGTAATAGTGCAGGTTATGAATGGTCATCAGGCGCGGGCCGAGCATCTCCTGCGCGCGGTCCAGATGATGCAGATAGGCGCGTGAGAAATTCCGGCAGGTGTAGCACTCGCAGCTTTCGTCGACCGGGCGCGTGTCCGTCTTGTGTTTGGCGTTGCGGATCTTCAGATTGCCCCAGCGCGTGAATAGCCAGCCGTTGCGCGCGTTGCGCGTGGGCATCACGCAGTCGAACATGTCGATGCCTTGCGACACGCCATACACGAGATCTTCCGGCGTGCCGACGCCCATCAGGTAGTGCGGCTTGTGGGCCGGCAGGCGCGGGCCGGTGTGGGCCAGCACGCGGTAAAAATCTTCCTTGGGCTCGCCCACCGACAGGCCGCCAATGGCGTAGCCGTCGAAGCCGATTTTCTCCAGGCCCGCCAGGGATTCGTCGCGCAGGGTTTCGTACATGCCGCCCTGCACGATGCCGAACAGCGCGTTGCGGTTTTCCAGTTTGTCGTGTTCGTCGCGCGAGCGTTGCGCCCAGCGCGCCGACATGCGCATCGATTTGGCCGCCTCATCCACGGTGGCGGGGTAGGGCGTGCATTCGTCGAAGATCATCACGATGTCTGAATTCAGTCCGTGCTGGATCTGCATCGAGATTTCCGGCGTCAAGAAGAGCTTGTCGCCATTGATCGGCGAGGAAAAATGCACACCTTCTTCGGTGATCTTGCGCAGCGCGCCCAGCGAGAACACCTGGAAGCCGCCCGAGTCGGTCAGGATCGGCTTGTCCCAGGCCATGAAATTGTGCAGCCCGTCGAATTTCTCGAAGACCTCCATGCCCGGCCGCAGCCACAGGTGGAAGGTGTTGCCGAGAATGATCTGAGCGCCGATGTCGTGCAGCTCGTGCGGGCTCATGGCCTTGACCGTGCCGTACGTGCCGACCGGCATGAAGACCGGCGTTTCAACGATGCCGTGGGTCAGGTGAAGACGGCCGCGGCGCGCGCCGCCGGAAGTGGACAGGAGTTCGTATTTCATCGTGGATCGTTAAGGGGCGGCGCGTGAGCCGCCCCGATCTGGGGCAAAGAGCGGGTTATACGGAAGCCGCGAGTGGCTGGCAAGACCCTGCCTACCAATGCGCCGGCGGGTCGGGAACGAAACCGGGGTTGCCGGGGAAGGGGTTGGGCTGTGCGCGCGGGCGCGGCGCGGGAATGATGCCCAAGGCGATTAGATTGTCGCGGCTGTCGTAGCGGATCACGACAACATCGTCGGGGCGCGGGTTGGCCCGTTCGAAATCGGTAAAGGTGACGGCCGAGTGTTCGCGCTGACCGTGGCCGGTGCCGAGTTTCTCCCTCTCGGCGGCCGGAGCCGGCGCACCTGAGGCGCGGCTGGCGGCTTTGTCGCTCAGGCTTTCGTCGCTGTGGTAGGGCATGATGACTGGCGGTGGTGGCACTGCCCGCTCACGGAAAGTGGCGATGCCGATGCTGCCGACGTTTTGCGGCCGCCCGGTGCGGGCTGCGTAGGAGCGGGGCAATGCGGTAAACACGAAGGCAGCGACCTGCGTGTTGCTCTTGCGCCAGCCCGTGATCTGCGTGTTCTGGCGCTCGCCCAGCACATAGCCGGTCTGATCCCAGGCTGCGGTTTCGCCGCTGACGGCATTGATCCCGTCGACCGACACAACGGTCAGTGAGCGTTCATATAAACCGCTAGCGAGCGTGATGCCGTAGCGGTGACCGGGCGTGCCGGCGATCCAGTACTGGCCTTGATGAACATGGATCGGCAGGGTTTCGCCGGTGTTGCGGTCGACGATGCTGAGGTCAACCAGATTGCCCACGGCTTGCGCACTCGGCAGAGTGCTGGCAAGAGCAAGAGCAAGGGCGAGCAGGGCGGTTTTGCTGAAAAGTTTCATGATGCAACTCCGGTTGTGAGGGGTGTGCATCTGAAACGGGCGGCGGCGCGGAATCGGGTTGGCGGTGCAGAGACGCCTTGATGGGTGGCTGGAGAACCGCTCTGGGCGAGGCTCTCCAAGGGGGTGTTCAGTCCCTGCGCTCCAGCAGCATCGCGTCGCCATAGCTGAAGAAGCGATAGCGCTGGGTTACGGCGTGGGCATAGGCTGCGCGAATGGTTTCCGTGCCGGCCAGCGCCGACACCAGCATCAGCAGCGTGGATTTGGGTAGATGGAAATTCGTCACCAAAGCATCGGCCACGCGGAAGCTGTAGCCCGGCGTGATGAAGATGCCTGTCTCGGCGCTGCCGGCTTTCAGCTCGCCTGTTTGCGCAGCGGACTCCAGCGCGCGCATGGCCGTGGTGCCGACGCAGACCAGTCGGCCACCGCTGGCGCGGGTGCGGGCAATCGCCTCGACTGTGTCCTGCGGAATGCTGTAGGCCTCGCGATGCATCTTGTGTTTCGACAGATCGTGCTCGCGCACCGGCTGAAAGGTGCCGGCACCCACATGCAGCGTCACAAAGGCGCGCTTGATGCCTTTGGCTTCGAGTGAGGCCAGCAGCGCGTCGTCGAAATGCAGGCCGGCCGTGGGCGCTGCCACGCTGCCCAGTTCGCGTGCATATACGGTCTGGTAGCGCGTCTCGTCACTCGCGTCGGCGCTGTGTTCGATGTACGGCGGCAGCGGCAATTTGCCAAAGCGTTCGATGTAATTCACTGCCGTGTCATCACTCGGGAAGCGTAGCAGGAAGAACTCGCCATTCGCGCCCGCGCGGCCGGTCACTTCAACCTCGAAGGCATCCATCAAGCGGATGCGCGAGCCCGGCTTGGGCGATTTGCTGGCGCGGATCATTGCCAGTATGGCGTGATCGCCGAGCGGGCGTTCCACCATCACCTCGACCTGGCCGCCAGTCTGCTTCTGGCCGAACAGGCGCGCGTGGAGTACGCGGCTGTCGTTGAAAACGAGTAAGTCGTTCGGGCGCAGCAGTTCGGGCAACTCGCGGAAGCCGCGATCTTCAAGCCCCTCCGGGCGTGCCACCAGCAGGCGGGAAGCTGCGCGGTCGGGCAGGGCCGTCTGGGCGATCAGTTCAGGGGGCAAGTCGTAATCGAAATCGTCGAGTGTGAGCATGTTCAGATAGTTGTAGCGTCCGGCTTGCCGGATGGGCGGGCTTCGTGGATAATCCGCCACCTTCCCGTGCCGGGATGGCGGAATCGGTAGACGCAGCGGATTCAAAATCCGCCGCCGCAAGGTGTGGGGGTTCGAGTCCCCCTCCCGGCACCACCACATTTTTCTTGTGGAATCAATCACTTGCGAGTGGTTGGTCTCAAAAACCTAGCCGGCGATTATAGCCAGTAATGGTATTTGGGACAAATCTGCGACAGTTCGGTTAGTTGTCGTTGGCGCTATACCTCCCTTTAACCGGAGCGCCAACATGGCAACTATCACCAAACGAGGCCTATCACAGTACCAAGTCAAGGTACGCAGCTCAGGCTGGCCCACACAAACCAAAACGTTCGAAACCAAGTCTGAAGCCAAGGCCTGGGCCGCTGTGATCGAGTCTGAGATGGCTCGGGGTGTCCATCTGGATCGTTCCATGCTGGAGCGAACTAGCTTGGGCGACATCCTTCAGCGATACGCTATTGACGTCACGCCAAACAAGCTGAGCGCCTCGCAAGAAGCTCGTCGCATCAAAACGTGGCTCAAGCATCCACTTGCGGCACGCTCGTTGGCGACCCTACAGACCGCCGATTGGACTCAGTACAGAAAGAGTCGGACTGAGGACGGCGTCAAAGACGACACGATCCGACTCGAACTTGCCGTGATTCGGTCTGCTTTGGGCTATGCACGGCAAATGTGGTCATTTCCAATTGACGAGGCCTTGCTCCGGATGGGGACATTCGACTCCACTGTTCGGGAGCGGCGCCTACGTTTTGGGGAAATTGAGCGTTTGATGGAGGGGGCCAAGCAATCACGTCATCCGTTGGAGCTGTGCACCGTTATTGAGCTGGCGATTGAGACCGGGTTGCGTCAAGGCCGCCTAGCAGACTTGGATTGGGATCAAATTGACCTGAAAGCAGGGGTCGTTCGTGTGTTGACGAAGGCGGAAAAGCGGAATCAGCGTGAGATTGCAATTCCTCTTTCTGAGCGCGCCATACAGTTACTCAAGGCGTTGCCTCGGTCCATCGACGGGAAGGTTTTTCCCGCTTTTCCTACGGGTAATGCTCTGTGCAAAGCGTATGAACGTGCTCGATACGTCGCTGGAATTACCGATTTGAGGTTTCATGACCTTCGCCATGAGGCGGCCAGTCGTATGGCCCCGTTTGTTCCTGCCGCCACATTGGCAAAAATTATGGGATGGAAAACGATCCAGATGGTGATGCGTTACTACAACCCGTCTGAAAGCGAGTTGGTGAATGCTCGTCGCCGTGCCGAGGCGGGCTGGAGGGCTGACGAGGCTGCATAGTCGGATTGTTTGTCCCAAAAAAGATTTTTCCGAAGCTTTTGTGAGCACCCCTAATTGAAAAATTAGAATCTGGACGCGTCCGCTTGCCGTAAAAATGCAGCCACTTTGGGATCAAATACGCTTGCAGGCTTGGGAATGACGCAACCCGACCCTTTGCTGCCGGTCAGAATTTTGGGAAGCGGACGTTCGGGCGAAGGGCGGAGTGCCAACTCCGCCACCTGAGCGACGCCTGCGGTGGAGTTTCACTCCACCCTACCACTGCGTCGTACGAAGTAACTGGCCTTTCTTCGACCTACAAGTCGGGCGCATATTCCGGGTTAAGAGCCTGTCGACTATAGATACTGTGCGCTTGTAATTATCAATTTGCTATCTGCTGAACTACAAGTCAATGTCATTGCTGCATCGTTAGTCCATAACTTTTCCATTCTCAATATTTTCGAATTAACGATAGTTCGCGAAGGGTAGTTTGGACTGACTGAAGCAACTAGGGATTCTATTTTTCCAACACAATTTGAATAGCTAATACTTTCGCTTTTCGTTATGGGGCTACCTTGCTTTGGGTAGTTGCTGCTTTGAACCATGCTCCGAAGTTGAGCGGGCGTATATGTAACGCTTCTTGGGGTGCTAGCGCACGAAGTCAGGGAGAACACAGTTATGGACAAAATGATTAGCGGGCCAAACTTATCGATCACTTGTGAAAACTCCTCGTTGCCAAAACGTTTGACATGACAGCCGGTACGCGACCCTGCCGCGTACGGCGCAATAAAGCTATTTGGACACGACTCGCAGGGAGTCAATGAGCGAAGCGAATTGCGCCGAATGCGGTGAAAAACTATCCTGCGCCCTACTAATGACCACTTTCGGCACGACTACCTAACCGCCCGCTTGTGGACGAGCTTCGCCTGATTGTACGCATTCGGCATCCGTTCCGCAGCCCCTGGCACACCAACGACCGCTCTTTCCGTCCGCGTCCGGATCAAGCTGACCCATTGCGGCCGGCCAGGTCTTTAAAAGGTGCTACTCAACGTTGAAACAGACGAACCTCCCATTTTGCATGGGCGGTTTAATAGTCTATTAGACTTGAGACAAGAGGCACAAATCCGCATCCATGCCAGAATTATTATTTCGAAAAATCAGCTAACTGGTTTAGAAAAACCATCTCTTATCCATACAAATAGTTTGATAAGTATTAATGCGGCAAACTCTGCCAAGCCAAGAACAAAAATAAAATCACTAACATCATGGAATGTTCCATAAAATAACGCAATCAATGGAATTAGGACCTGCATGGATATAAAAACCCTCGCCCATCCTGCATGCGTCTCAGTTTTGAAATCAAAAAACCAGGCAGAAATGATTAAATATGGAATAAATATCATAAACAAGCCAAGAAAAAACATTGCAAAAATCGAATAGTCGGCTGATTTCATTACATCAAAAAAGTCAAGGTTTGATGTAACATCTCCGCCCAAATACCCTGTCGATTTATTTCTAATTGAAGTAATTTCACGGCTGTAAGCGTGAAAAATTGAAAGCAAAGACGTAGCCAAATATATTGAAGTAGCAAAAATCCAATTTTTTGCGGTTATTTTTTTGAAATAATTTTTCATTTATTCACCATTAATTGTCAGGCGGAGTTTAAAGGCTTTTGTCTGATTTAATTTAGTCTGTGCCAACCAAGTATAATCGGGTTAATTACGTTTTTTGCGTGAACGAAACTCTTTCTGTTAGCACCAGAACTGTTGAAGTGAGATATGTGTCGGCGTCAACTCCTATCAATGACGGCAACACTCTAGTTATGATCTCAAGCGGTAATGCATTGATCGGACAAGAAAGATCGACATTAAACATAAAGTGCGAATCAGACGTAAAAATATAAAGTCATGACAATAGCTGCTACAAAGCCAAGGCAAACAAACACTTTAACAATATAAGCTGAAATTATTTTTTGATTGCTTGTCAAAAGCAAACTCTCAATTTCTTGATTGTTTCTTGAGATGCTTAAAATAAGCGAAGATATTTTTTGTTGAATTTCGCTATGTTTAATCCTAAGGGAGTCGATTTCGTTCAGTCCGTCTGATCCAGAATTTCCACCCGACGACAATGCACGTACTGCAAGACTTCCAGCCGCATTGTTCACAAAGCTCGACTGAGTGATTTCTGGAGGGGCAATTATCAGTGCGACGGATGCCACAGTCTTGGCAGTCCTAAATAAAGATTTGGAAAGGTTTTTAATCACCTCCAAAGGCTTTGAGTTTTTGTTTTTTATAATTGAAATTCGTTCTTTTATAAGATTTCTTCTGCGCCGAAGAGTTGCAATTTCTTGTTCAATGGATGCGTTGTTTGATTTTAATTGACAAATCCGTATCTGGTGTTTTGCTCTGGTTTTATTTACAATCCAGTTAACCATCTAGGTCTCCAATTTAAATTCCGGATAAGTCATGAGGATCACAGCAATGTTTTTGATTCCGTTGATTGACTTGTAGCGTCGGACAGCTTGGAAATCTAGGCTTGTTGCCGCCAAGGCTAGACTTTGCCACCGCGCCGATTTTGAACTACGCCTTGTGTTTCGACGGCCATGCCAACATGTATGCGACCAATGCAGTGGGTCGACTGGCTCACTCGGTGATTGGCGTAAATGTAAAACGTGGCTTATGTCTGTGTCGGCGTCAACACGGCTAGTGGTCGTCCTTCTCAATGGACTAAAAAGGTTAGCCTTCAAGCCACCCCCACTTTTTTACCAGGCTTGGATCTGCATCAGTTTCGAGCATCACAGTGAACTCTCTCATATCTTTGAGGCGAATAATCTCCAACCCTGATCCCGTCCCAAACAGTTGATGCGCTTGCTCTATGAGGACGATCATGTAATTCAGAGCGTCAATGCAATTGCTCATGACTTCTCCTTCGCCCAACTCTTCCACAACCCAGGCGCGCTCAATTCCCGCCTGTTCGCCAATTATGCTGTGCTTCCCACCCAGAAAAAAATCACAAACAAACTTTGAAGTAGTAGTGAGGAGTCTTTCCGTTTCAGTGAATGGCTTTATATCCATTTTCATCGACAGCTTCATTCTGCGGCCCTGAAACAGGCCGCACATTACAGTGCTCTTTGCCGTAAGTGATGATTGCTTTACGACGATATTTCTCGCCTCAACAAAGCGACGCAAAGGATTGATGTTTCGCATTTCTCCTCGCTTGGCTTCGTACCATGCGTTAAACCCGCTTGGAAGCCCTTCTTCGCTTTGAAGCATAAAAGTTATGTTTCGAAGAGCCTGAATAAATGCATTTAGATTATGTAGAAACGGCTGAGGGGAGTGGTAGTGGAGTAAGCATTCAACAAGAAAGTACCTTGCCTCCGCACATCTCGTATGTGCATTAGGAATCGGACATCCTTCTTCGAATGGCTTCATGGGTAAGTAGCGTGGCTGGCCTTGAGGCAAGGGAGGACGGCTTTTCGCCAGCCCCTTTTTACCGTAAGGCTAGGTAGCCTAATCAAGGTAATTTTTCTCCTGCCATTTTCAGCGTGAAGCTAGGTACGCGTGTGTCGTTCCATTTGCGCAAAATTTCTCCACAAATTTCACATGTAAATGAATCACTGTCTCTGGCGGGTAGGCGGTGAATTATTACAGAGTAGATGGAGCCACATTTCTCGCAGGTTTCATCATCACCATCTCCGCTCGTCCAAGTTTTAACCATGGGGCATTTTCTCTCGAAGTTAATGGGTTGCCTAATTTACTATAGGGTGCAGGTTTGACGGTGGGTTGTCGCTATGCTCAGGCCCCATCTTGCTAACGCCCGCTTTCGGCGCACATCATCAACGTCCGCCCATGGCCGACTTCCGCCTGATTGTACGCATTCGGCATCCGCTCCGCAGTCCCTGGCACACCAACGACCGATCCCACGGTCCTCATCGGGATCAGGTCGACCCGAAGCGGCCTCTCAGATACCAGCTAAATTGCGGTGTCCGAAATCCGCAGCAAGCGAAAAGTTAATACCATTTTGTTAAGTAAACACTGGCAATAAGTGGCAATACTAACGCTGCTACTGGAATTATTGCACCGTCGAAATATGGCATCAGAAACCAAGCATCAATCGCCGAGGGTATTCACAAACTAGTGGGACGCGCTGGACGGCTTCGAGACTGAGTGCCCTGTGCGTTATGGAACATAAACCATATAGACCTCAAAAACGAAACCAGAACTTGATTCTGACACCTTGGCACTCAGAATCATGTCGCTGCGCCCCTCTCCTTCAGTCCATAGGTCTATGAGTACATCCCATCGTGTGCCCATCCAAATGCACACAGAAGTCTCCCATGTGTCTTCCGGTAACTCGATAAGTGTCTCGCCGTAGTCTTGGATATATTCGTCTATCTGATTGGCTGTATCTGACGTGATAGGCAAAACACCTAAAACTCCAAGGTCAACCTGATAATCTTGCTTGGCAAAAGCGCTAACAATGCTGCGAAACACAGGCCTCCAAATCGAAGGGACTGGCAACTCATGCTCTTCATCTTTGACTACAGATACATCGCTAATTCCGTTCAGGTCGGTCATAGAGTTGTTCGCCTAACGAGGGTGTAGAAAAATGTTGCCCGTGTCCGGAACAGCCTTGAACGGCCGCTTCGAAGCTGACTGTCTGAAAGACCGCTCCTGGCCGGCTCCTGCCTGATTGCTCATATTAGGGGATTGGGCGGTCATTGTGCAGGCACCCACTTAAGTTTTTCATCGACAAACGCTGCATAGGCAGGGTCAGCATCGGGGTATGGGTTTAACTTTCGGTAGCTTTTAATTTTTATGAGGGTTTGGGTTATATCAGATCGCGTCTTTTCGGCCATTAGAGCCAAGCTTTCTTCTGTAGCCAACATCGCAACACTTAACCCAAGCGCAGGTTCCAGATTACTTCGAATAGCCTTGATGTCATTTTTCTTGAGGTTATGCAATGCAGATAGCTCTTGGTCTGCATGAAGCTTGTGGCCGTAAAACGAATCTTGCATTGCCTCTTTAATCCCTACTCGTCGGCCAAACTCCCAAGAAAACACGCAGAGGCATGCAGTTGCTGCGGCCACTGAAAGAATGACCAGTTTTGGACTTTGGAGAAAAGACATGGGTTCCCTTAGCGAGGGTGTAGAAAATGTTGTTCATGCCCGAAATAGCTTTGAACGGCAGCTTTGAAGCCTGATAACGAATGACCGCTTGTGGCCGGCTTCCGCCTGATTGTACGCATTCAGCATCCATTACGCAGCCCCTAGGCCCACCCCATTCAACACAAGTCCACCAGCATAATTCGGCGCATCTCCCGCGCCCAGAATAACCCCTTAGTTTAGTCT